>NZ_NHSG01000334.1:0-39496 GCF_020024005.1 Streptomyces purpurogeneiscleroticus | reverse complement strand
ACGTTCGCGAAGGAGGGCGGCCGGATCGGCAGCGGCGCCCTCGGCAGCGGGCAGGGCGGAGTCGGCCGATGTGTGCGCTGACCCCGCTCCACCCCGCCCTGCCCGCAGGACCCTTCCGAAGACCACCTGACCTGCCGGGCGCGCCCTAGAAGGGCGCGTACCGCCCCGGCCCACCGAGAGGAACCCCTCCCGTGCTGCCTGCCGCTCGTCCCCGCTCCACCGCCCGCCGCCTGCTGGCGGCGGCCGCCACCGTCCCGCTGCTGATCGGGGCGCTGGGGGCCTGCGGTTACGGGTCCAAGGCGCCGAAGAGCACCAAGCCGGTGGCGGCGAAGGGCCCGAAGACGGACGGCCTGGACTCGGTACGGATCGGCTACTTCGGCAACGTCACGCACGCGACGCCGATGGTGGACCGGCAGAAGGGCTTCCTCCAGAAGGAGCTGGGCGGCACGCAGGTCAAGCCGTACATCTTCAACGCGGGTCCCGCGGAGATCGAGGCGCTGAACGCAGGGACGATCGACATCGGCTGGATCGGGCCGTCGCCGGCGATCAACGGGTACGTGCAGTCGCACGGCAACAACCTGAAGATCATCGGCGGCTCGGCCTCCGGCGGCGTCTCGCTCGTGGTGAACCCGAAGAAGATCAAGTCCCTCAAGGACCTGAAGGGCAAGCGGATCGCCACCCCGCAGCTCGGCAACACCCAGGACGTCGCGCTCCTGAACTACCTGCACGAGAAGGGGTACCAGGTCGACCCGGACACCGGTAAGGGCGAGGTCGGGGTCTTCCGGCAGGACAACAAGGAGATCCCGAACACCTTCCGGCAGGGCGGCGTGGACGGCGCGTGGGTGCCCGAACCGACCGCGTCCAAGCTGGTCGCCGAGGGCGGCCGCACGCTGCTGGACGAGAAGCAGCTCTGGAAGGACGGCAAGTTCGTCATCACGAACATCGTCGTCCGGCAGCAGTTCCTCAAGGAGCACCCCAAGGCCGTCGAGGCGGTGCTGCGCGGCTCGGTGAAGACCAACGACTGGATCAAGGGCCACCCGGGCGAGGCCGCGCAGGCGGTCAACACCTCGCTCGCCGACCCCAAGGTCTCCGGCACCCGGCTGCCCGACCAGGTGCTCAACTCCGCCTTCCGCAACGTCGAGGTCACCGACGACCCGCTGGCCGCCACCCTCAAGGACGAGGCGCGGCACGCGGTCACGTCCGGGCTGCTCAAGAAGCCCGACCTGCACGGCATCTACGACCTCCGGCTGCTCAACAAGGTCCTCAAGGCCGAGGGCAGGCCCCCGGTCGGCGCCGCCGGACTCGGCGCGCAGTAACCGATCGATCCGTACGGTTCCCAGGAGGTGACACCGATGACGACCCCTACCCTCACCCAGCAGGCTGTCACGGCCGGCAAGCAGGAGACGGCGGGCTACGCGGCGCGTATCGACCACGTCTCGAAGTCCTTCGGCCGCCCCGGCGCGCAGCAGCACGTACTGGACGACATCACCGTCGATGTCGCGCCGGGCGAGTTCGTCTGCCTCCTGGGCGCGTCGGGCTGCGGCAAGTCCACGCTGCTCAACCTCGTCGCGGGGCTCGACAAGCCGACCGCCGGGACCATCGACGTGCCCGGCAGCCGCCCGGCCCTGATGTTCCAGGAGCACGCGCTCTTCCCCTGGCTCACCGCCGGCAAGAACATCGAACTGGCCCTGAAGCTGCGCGGTACGCCGCGTGCCGACCGCCGCGACGAGGCCGAACGGCTGCTGGAGCTGGTACGGCTGAAGGGCGCCTACGGCAAGCGCGTGCACGAGCTGTCCGGCGGTATGCGGCAGCGGGTCGCGATGGCCCGCGCGCTCGCCCAGGACAGCGGACTGCTGCTGATGGACGAGCCGTTCGCCGCGCTGGACGCCATCACCCGTGACGTGCTGCACGACGAGCTGACCCGCATCTGGGAAGAGACGAACCTCTCCGTCCTCTTCGTCACGCACAACGTCCGCGAGGCGGTCCGGCTCGCGGAGCGCGTCGTGCTGCTGTCCTCCCGGCCCGGGCGCATCGCCCGCCAGTGGGAGGTCGACATTCCGCAGCCGCGCCGCATCGAGGACGCCGCCGTCGCCGAGCTCTCCGTAGAGATCACCGAACAGCTCCGTGGGGAGATCCGCCGCCATGGCCAGCACTGAGACCACCACCGAGACCCGCAACGCGGCCGACGCCAAGGCGGCGGGCGCGCGCGGGGCCGAGACCGCGGGGCTGGAGGCCGGGCTCGACGCGCTGGAGACGCAGGCCGTCAGCCGCCCGCCCGTGCTGCGCACGCTGCTCTCCAAGGTCGTGCCGCCCGTCGTCGCCGTCGTGATCGTGCTGGCCCTGTGGCAGCTCGCGTACCACTTCGAGCTCAAGGCGCACTACCAGCTGCCCAGCCCGCTGGACGTGTGGGGCTCGCTGCGGGAGAAGTGGCTGGAGGGCACGCTCCTCAGCTACGTGTGGGAGTCGGTCTCGCGCGGCGCGCTCGGCTTCGCCGCCTCGCTGGTCATCGGCACGCCGCTGGGCCTGCTGGTGGCCCGGGTCCGCCCGGTGCGCGCGGCGATCGGCCCGATCCTCTCCGGCCTGCAGTCGCTGCCGTCGGTGGCCTGGGTGCCCGCCGCGATCATCTGGTTCGGCATCACCGACGCCACGATCTACGCGGTCGTGCTGCTGGGCGCGGTGCCGTCCATCGCCAACGGCCTGGTCTCCGGCGTGGACCAGATCCCGCCGCTCTTCCTGCGCGCGGGCCGCACGATCGGCGCGACCGGCATGAAGGGCGTACGGCATGTCCTGCTGCCCGCCGCGCTGCCCGGGTACATCTCCGGCCTCAAGCAGGGCTGGGCGTTCTCCTGGCGCTCGCTGATGGCCGCCGAGCTGATCGCCACCTCGCCGGACCTCGGCGCGGGCCTGGGCCAGCTGCTGGACCAGGGCCGGGTGGGCTCGGACATGTCCCTCGTGCTCGCCGCGATCCTGCTCATCCTGATCGTCGGCATCGGCATCGAGCTGCTGATCTTCGCCCCCATCGAGCGCCGCGTGCTGCGCAGCCGCGGACTGCTCCCCAACGCCCGCTGACACCTGTCGGCCCTGTCGAAGGAAACCACCGCCATGCGACCCCATCTGCTCGCCCCCACGACCGGCACCGCCTCGGCCGCCGGCCGGTGCGGGCTGCGCGAGCGGCCGGCACTGCTGGTCGTCGCGCACGGCAGCCGGGACCCGCGGCACGCGGCGACCGTCGGCGCGCTGTGCGAACGGGTCCGGACGCTCCACCCGGAACTGCGCGTCGAGGTCGGCTATCTGGACTTCAACGCGCCGAGCGTGCCGCAGGTGCTGGAGCGGCTGCACGCGGACGGCGTACGGGAGGTGGTGGCGCAGCCGCTGCTGCTCACCCGCGCCTTCCACGCCAAGACGGACATCCCTTCGGTGCTGCGCGAGACCTGCGCGCGGCTGCCCCGCCTGAGCGTCCAGCAGGCCGACGTCCTCGGCCCCGCGCCCCTGCTGGTGGGCGCGCTGGAGCGGCGGCTCACCGAGGCGGGGCTCAGCCCCGCCGACCGTGCCTCGACCGGGGTCGTACTGGCCTCGGCGGGCTCTTCAGACCCGGAGGCGATCGCAGTGATCGCTGAAATCGCGCGGGAGTGGCGGCGTACCACTGGTTGGTATGCCGTGCGGCCTGCGTTCGCCTCCGCATCCCTTCCCCGCACGGAGGACGCCGTGCGGGAACTGCGGGCCGAGGGCGTCGAGCGGATCGCCGTGGCGCCGTACGTCATCGCGCCCGGCCGGCTGCCGGACCGGATCGTGGCCGGGGCCCGGGAGGCGGGCGCCGATCTGCTCGCCGACGTGCTGGGCCCGGCGCCGGAGCTGGCGCATCTGCTGGCGCTGCGGTACGCGGAGACGCTGCGCCGGCCGGCGCCGGCGATGACGGCCTGACCCGGGGCTATGCCTGCCAGTGGGCGGGGTGCACGAGGGACTCGGGCAGCCGGGTCCGGGTGTCGCCCCGCGCCGCGTTCAGCTGTGCCTGGGTGAGGAAGACGGCGCCGGTCAGGTCGGCGCCGCTCAGGTCCGCGTCCCGGAGGTCCGCGCCGATCAGATCGGCGGAGCGGAGGTCGGCGCCCGACAGGTCGGCCGCTATCAGACACGCGCCCCGGAGGCAGGCGCCCTGAAGCTTCGCTTTGTGCAGCCGGGCGCCGAAGAGATCGGCGCCGCGGTGGTTCTTCTTCTTGCCGGGCACGGCTGCCCGCACGAGCTCTCCCGCCCGTACGAGCAGCGCGTTGACCTCCTCGCGGACCGCTCCGGCGTCCAGCTCGGCGAGCACCTCGGCGGGGCTCAGCGTGAGGCTTTCCAGGTTCTGGGAAGCGCGGCGGAGCCCAGCGTGCGCCGGCCGGCACTCGGGCCGGTCCAGCGCCTCGGTGACGTACGCGAGCAGCTCGTGCAGCTGCCGCATCACGGGGAAGACCGCGAACATCTGCCGGGCCGTGCCGGGGTGCTGCCGCCAGTCCCGTCCCCCGAACGTCACCTGCGAGACCTTCTGGCCGGCGCCGAAGCAGTCGAAGACCGTACAGCCGCGGAAGCCCTTGTCCCGGAGCTGTGCGTGGATGCCGCAGCGGAAGTCCGCCTGAAGGTTCTTGCACGGCGTACCGGCGTCCTTGTCCGCCGCGAAGTCGTTCGAGGCGGCAAAGGGCAGCGCCACGCAGCACAGGCCGAAGCATTGGGCACAATTCGCCTGGAGGTCGGCTGAGGGCATTCCGGTTCGTTCTCCTACCGCGGGTCGAACTCCCATTCTCCCCCACGGCCGCCGCCGGGTCAGCGCACCCCGAAGGAGTGCACGGTCGTCGTCCGGTAGGTCTGCCCCGGGCGCAGCACGGTGGCCGGGAAGGCCGGCCGGTTCGGCGAGTCGGGGAAGTGCTGCGTCTCCAGGCAGAGGCCGTCGGCCTGCCGGTAGAGCGCGCCCGAGGTGCCGCGCAGCGTGCCGTCCAGCCCGTTGCCGCTGTAGAACTGCACGCCTGGTTCGGTGGTGGCGATGTCCATGACGCGGCCCGACGCCGAGTGGGCGAGGGTCACCGCGTGCTCGGGGGCGGCCGTGACGCCCTTGTCCAGTACGAAGTTGTGGTCGTAGCCGCCGCCGAAGACGAGCTGCTGGTGGCCCCGGCGGATGTCCTGGCCGATCGGCTTGGCCCGCCGGAAGTCGAAGGGGGTGCCGGCCACCTTCGGCAGCTCGCCGGTGGGGATGAGGGTCTCGTCGACGGGTGTGTAGCGGGACGCGGCGATCCGCAGGGTGTGGCCGAGGACGTCGCCGCTGCCCTCGCCCGCCAGGTTGAAGTAGGTGTGGTTGGTGAGATTGACGACCGTGGCCCGGTCCGTCGTCGCCTCGTACGCGATGCGGAGGGCGCCGCGGCGGTCGAGGACGTAGTCGACGCGGACGGACAAAGTGCCGGGGTAACCCATCTCACCGTCCGGACTGACGCGCCGCAGAGTGAGACCGCTGCCGTCCCCGCCGGCGTACGGCTCGACGTCCCACACCCGCTTGTCGAAACCCTGGTCGCCGCCGTGCAGGCTGTTCGGACCGTCGTTGACGGGCAGCCGGTACGTCCGCCCGTCGAGGGTGAAGGTGCCGCCCGCGATGCGGTTGCCGTAGCGGCCGATGAGGGCGCCGAAGTACGTCCCGGCGGTGAGGTAGGGGGCGAGTTCGGCGAAGCCGAGCGACACATTGGCCCGGCGGCCGTGGCGGTCGGGGAGCTCCAGGGTCTGGACGATGCCGCCGTAGGACAGCACACCGAGCCGGGTACCGCCGCTCTCCACCGTCCAGCGGTCGACGCGGGTGCCGTCGGGGAGGGTGCCGAAGTGTTCCTTGCGGGGGCGGCCGCCTCGCGCGGCGGGCGCCGCGGCGAAGGCCGGTCCGGTGCCGACGGCGGTCGCGGCGAGCCCTGCCGCCGCCGCGGCCATCACGGTACGTCTGCTGGTCGTCATGGCTGTCCTGCCTTCTTGGTGGGGATCAAGAACCGGCCTTGCGCTTGTTGTAGATGTCGAAGCCGACCGCGGCGAGCAGCACCAGCCCCTTGATGACCTGCTGGTAGTCCGTGCCGATGCCGACGAGCGACATGCCGTTGTTGAGGACGCCGAGGACGAGGCCGCCGATCACGGCGCCCATCACCGTGCCGACGCCGCCGCTCATCGAGGCGCCGCCGATGAACGAGGCGGCGATCGCCTCCAGTTCGAAGTTCAGACCGGCCTGTGTCGTGCCCGCGTTCAGCCGCGCCGCGTACACACAGCCCGCGAGCGCCGCCAGTACGCCCATGTTCACGAAGACGAGGAAGGTGACGCGCTTGTCCTTCACGCCCGACAGCTTCGCCGCCGCCTTGTTGCCGCCGAGCGCGTACACATGGCGGCCGATCACGGCGTTGCGCATGACGTACCCGAGGGCGAGCAGCAGCGCGCACATCACCAGCATCACGACCGGTACGCCGTGGAAGCTCGCCAGGGTCAGCGTGAAGGCGACGACGGCCGCGGTGAGCGCGACGCACTTGGTGACCCACAGCCCGGTGGGCAGCACGTCCAGCTCCAGGGCGAGCTGGCGGCGCCGGTCCCGCCACTCCCGCAGCAGCAGGAAGACCACGGCGGCGAGCCCGAGGAGCAGGGTGGGGTTGTGGTACTGGGTGTACGGGCCCATCTCGGGGATGAAGCCCTTGGCGAGGTTCTGGAAGCCCTCGGGGAACGGGGCGATGGACTGGCCCTCGAGCACGATCTGCGTGAGGCCGCGGAAGAGCAGCATGCCGGCCAGGGTGACGATGAAGGACGGGATGCCGACGTAGGCGATGAAGAAGCCCTGCCAGGCACCCGCGACCGCGCCGATCAGCAGGGACAGCACCAGTGCCAGCACCCAAGGCACGTCCTGTTTCACCATCATCACCGCCGACATGGCGCCGACGAAGGCGACCAGTGAGCCGACGGAGAGGTCGATGTGGCCCGCGATGATGACGATCATCATGCCGATGGCCAGGATCAGGATGTAGCTGTTCTGCTGGATCAGGTTGGAGACATTGTTCGGCAGCAGCAGCGTGCCGTCGGTCCATATCTGGAACAGCACGACGATGAAGGCCAGCGCGGTGAGCATGCCGTACTGGCGCATGTTGTTCCGCACGCTCTGCACCAACAGCGCGCCGGCCGAGCGGACGGCGGACGGCACCGCGGCGTCGGAGTCCTTGGGCGGGGTGGTCGTGGTCGTCATCGCGGGCCTCAGCTTCTGTTCATGGTCATCTGGCGCATCAGGACTTCCTGGGTGGCGTCAGCACGGGCGACCTCACCGGTCAGCCGGCCCTCGGCCATGGTGTAGATCCGGTCGCACATGCCGAGCAGCTCGGGCAGTTCGGAGGAGATGAAGAGCACCGCCTTGCCCTGTGCCGCGAGCCGGTCGATGACGGTGTAGATCTCGTACTTGGCGCCGACGTCGATGCCGCGGGTCGGCTCGTCGAGGATCAGTACCTCGGGGTCGGCGTGGATCCACTTGCTGAGCACGACCTTCTGCTGGTTGCCGCCGGAGAGCCGCCCCACCTGCTCGAAGACCGTGGGCGCCTTGATGTTCATCGAGGTGCGGTAGCGCTCGGCGACGGACCGCTCGTGGTGTTCGTCCACGGCGCCCCGGCGCGTCATGCCGCGCAGCGAGGCCAGCGAGATGTTGCGGTGGATGGTGTCGATGAGGTTCAGGCCGTACTGCTTGCGGTCCTCGGTGACATACGCGATCCCGGCGGCGATGGCGGCGGGCACGGTCGCGGTGTTCACCTCGCGGCCGCCGACCGCCACCGTCCCGCCCTCGTGGATCCCGTACGAGCGGCCGAAGACGGACATCGCGAGTTCCGTGCGGCCCGCGCCCATCAGGCCCGCGATGCCGACGATCTCGCCGCGCCGTACGGTCAGCGACGCGCCGTCGACGACCTTGCGGGTCCGGTCGACGGGGTGCCGCACGGACCAGTCGCGTACGGTCAGCGCGATCTCCCCGGCGTCCGCGCCCTCGTACGCGGTGCGGTCGGGGAAGCGGTGGTCCAGGTCGCGGCCGACCATGCCGCGGATGATGCGGTCCTCGGACAGCTCCGCCGCGTCCTCGGGGCGCTCCCGCACGGTCAGCGTCTCGATGGTGCGGCCGTCGCGCAGGATCGTCACCGCGTCGGCGATCTCCCGGATCTCGTTCAGCTTGTGGGAGATGATGATGCAGGCGATGCCCTGGTCGCGCAGCTCGCGGATCAGGGCCAGCAGGGTGGCGCTGTCCTCGTCGTTGAGGGCCGCGGTCGGCTCGTCGAGGATGAGCAGCCGCACCTCCTTCGACAGCGCCTTGGCGATCTCGACGAGCTGCTGCTTGCCGACGCCGATGTCGGCGACGGGGGTCTGCGGGTTCTCGCGCAGCCCGACCCGCTTGAGCAGCTTCGCGGCTCCGCTGAGGGTGGTGGGCCAGTCGATGAGGCCGCGCCGGCCCTGCTCGTTGCCGAGGAAGATGTTCTCCGCGATCGAGAGGAAGGGGACGAGCGCCAGCTCCTGGTGGATGATCACGATGCCGCGCCGCTCGCTGGCGTTGATGTCCTTGAAGGCCACCGGCTCGCCCTCGAAGCGGATCTCGCCCTCGTAGCTGCCGTGCGGATGCACCCCGCTGAGGACCTTCATCAGCGTCGACTTGCCCGCGCCGTTCTCCCCGCAGATCGCGTGGATCTCGCCGGCCCGCACGGTCAGGGTCACCTCGGAGAGCGCGGTGACCCCGGGGAAGGTCTTGGTGATGCCGCGCATCTCCAGTACGGGGCGCTCGGACGTGCCGTCGCGGGCCGTCACTTGAGCTGTCCCGCGGTGAAGTAGCCCTCGTCCACGAGGAGCTCGGTGTTGGACTTGTCGACGGAGACCGGGTCGAGCAGGTAGGCCGGGACGATCCGCTTGCCGTTGTCGTAGTCGGTGGTGTTGTTGACCTCCGGCTTCTTGCCGGTGAGCACCGCGTCGCCCATCTGGACGGCCTGCTTGGCGAGCTTGCGGGTGTCCTTGAAGACCGTCTGGGTCTGCTCGCCCCGGGCGATGGACTTCACCGAGGCCAGCTCGGCGTCCTGGCCGGTGACGACCGGCAGGTCATCGCCGCGGTAACCGGCGCTCTTCAGCGCGGAGATGATGCCGAGCGACATGCCGTCGTACGGCGAGAGGACCGCGTCGACCTTCTGGTCGCCGTAGCTCTTGCTGATGAGGTCGTCCATGCGCTTCTGCGCGATGCCGCCGTTCCAGTCCTGCGTGGTGGCCTGGTTCATCTTCGTCTGCTTGCTGCGCACGACGAGCTGTCCGGAGTCGAAGAAGGGCTTGAGGACCTTCATGGCCCCGCCCCAGAAGTACTTCGTGTTGTTGTCGTTCGGCGAGCCGGCGAAGAGTTCGATGTTGTAGCGCTCACCCGCGTTCTTGTCGGGCTTCTTGAGCTTCAACCGGTCGAGGATGTACTGCCCTTGGAGGCGGCCGACCTTCTCGTTGTCGAAGGACGCGTAGTAGTCGACGTGCGGCGTGCCCAGGATGAGCCGGTCGTACGAGATCACGGGGATGCCGGCATCGTTCGCGCGCTGGAGGACCTCGGTGAGCGCGGAGCCGTTGATCGCCGCGACCACCAGCAGCCGGTGGCCCTTGGTGATCATGTTCTCGATCTGGGCGACCTGGTTCTCGACCTTGTCGTCGCCGTACTGGAGGTCGGTCTTGTACCCGGCCTTCCGGAACTGCTCGGCCATGTTCTTGCCGTCGGCTATCCACCGCTCGGAGGACTTGGTGGGCATCGCCAGGCCGATGGTGCCGCCCTTGCCGGCGTCCGGCTGGTAGCGGCTGCCTCCGCGGGCCTCCTGACCGCAGGCGGTGAGCGAGCCGATGAGGAGGACGGCGGCCAGGGCGGCGGCCGGGCGGAGCGGGGTGGTGCCTACGGGTGCAGCAGTACCTTCCCGGCGCCCGGCGCCATCGCCTCCGCGAAGCCCTCCAGCGGCAGGCGGTGGGTGACCAGCGGCAGCAGGTCCAGCAGCCCGGCGTCGAAGGCGCGTACGGCGTGGGCCCAGGCGGCGGGCGGGGCGCCGAAGACGGTCCGTACTTCGGTCTGGCGGACGACCAGCTCGGTGGGGTCCAGGCCGGTGGCGCCCGGGGCCGGGAGGCCGGTGAGGACCAGCCGGCCGCCGCGGCGGAGCAGTCCAGCCGCGGTGCGGGCCGCGTCGGCCGATCCCGCGGCCTCGATCACGACGTCGAAGTCGTCCGGCAGCGGCTCGTCCGCCGTACGGAAGGAGGTCGCCCCGAGGTCGTGCGCGAGCTTCTCCCGGTCCCGGCCGAGGCCGACCACCAGCAGCTCGGCGGGCGATCCCGCGGCCAGGAACTGTACAGCGATCATGCCGAGCGTGCCCGTGCCGACCACCGCCACCCGCTCCCCCGGCCGCGCCTCCGCCTTCAGCGCCGCGGCCGCGACGCAGGCGGCAGGCTCCAGGAGCGCAGCGGCGGTGAGGTCGGCGCCGTCGGCGAGCGGGTGCAGCAGCCGGGCGGGCAGCACCAGCGTGTCGGCCATCGCGCCGGGCTGCGTGAACCCGGTCTCCTCGTACCCGGCCGTGCACAGCGTCGTCTCGCCCGCGTGGCAGCGCGCGCACACCTGGCAGTTGCGGAACCCCTCGCCGACGGTCTTCCGCCCGAGGAGGGCCTCCGGCACGCCGTCGCCGACCGCCTCGACCGTGCCGGACCATTCGTGCCCGGGGATCACCGGATACCGCACGTACCCCTCCGGGCGCGTGCCCCGGTACAGCTCGCGGTCGCTGCCGCAGACACCGGAGGCGTGCACCCGGACGCGGACCTCGCCGGGGCCCGGCGCGGCGGGCCCGACGTCTTCGAAGTGGTACGAGCCGGGCGCGTCCAGGACGAGCGCGCGGCCGGTCACCGGCCCGTCCCGGCGGGGTTGCGCTGCTCCCAGCCCTCGGCCCAGAGGTCGAAGCGGGCCTGCTGCTGCGGGAATTCGGCGGCCGCCTCGGTGTCCAGCTCGACGCCCAGGCCCGGCGCGTCGGACAGCGCGAAGTAGCCGTCGACGACCTGCGGGGCGCCCTTGACCACCTTCTTGATCTCCGCGTCGGCGAAGTCGTTGAAGTGCTCCAGGATCTTGAAGTTGGGGGTGCAGCCGGCGACCTGGAGGGAGGCGGCGGTGAGCACCGAACCGCCGACGTTGTGCGGCGCGACCAGCATGTAGTGGGTCTCGGCGGTGGCGGCGAGCTTGCGGGTCTCCAGGATGCCGCCGAGGTGGCCGACGTCGGGCTGGATGATGTCGACGGCCTGCGACTCGAACAGCTCGCGGAACTCGATGCGGTCGTGGATGCGCTCGCCGGTGGCGATGGGCATGTCCACCTTGGCGGCGACCTTGCTGAGCGCCTTGAGGTTCTCCGGCGGGACCGGCTCCTCCAGCCAGGCGGGCTTGAAGGGCGCCATCTCGTGGGCGAGCCGGACGGCGGTGGCCGGGCTGAACCGGCCGTGCATCTCCAGCATCAGCTCCCGCTCGGGACCGATCGCGTCGCGTACCGCCTCGATCAGCGAGACCGCGTACACGGTCTCCTCGTGGTCGAGTTCGAAGTGCCCGGTGCCGAACGGGTCGATCTTCAACGCCCGGTAGCCGCGCTCGACGACCGCCCGAGCGGCCTTGTGGTACGCCTCCGGGGTGCGCTCGGTGGTGTACCAGCCGTTGGCGTACGCCTTGACCTTGTCGGTGACCTTGCCGCCCAGCAGCTGCCAGACGGGCACCCCCAGCGCCTTCCCCTTGATGTCCCAGCAGGCCATCTCCACGCACGCGATGCCGGACATCACGATCTCGCCGGCCCGCCCGTAGTCGCCGTACTTCATGCGGCGCACCAGGTCCTCGACGGCGAACGGGTCGGAGCCCGCGATGTGGTTGGCCTCCGCCTCGCGGAGGTAGCCGAGCAGCGCGTCGGTGTGGCCGAGCATGCGGGTCTCGCCGACGCCGGTGAGCCCCTCGTCGGTGTGGACCTGGACGTAGGTCAGGTTGCGCCAGGGCGTCCCGACGACATGAGTGCTGATTCCGGTGATGCGCACGGGAGCTGCCCCTTCGCCACGTTCGAAATTTCGTCACACGTTCGAAATGCTGCGAGATAGGTAATGCCACGACGGGAGCCGTGTCAACGGTCCTCGCACGGTTTTCATGGTCGCGCTCATGGGTGTTGACGGAGCGACAGCTCTGACGCAATCCTCACTGGGCGATATCCCGAGCAATGTCCGATATCTCGAACAGTCCGTTCCTTCGCACAGCCCGTCAAGGAGCGCACCATGCCCACCACGGCACCCTCGTCCGCACCCGCAGCGCCACCGTCCCGGCCGCGAAGACGCGGGCGGCTCACCCTCCTCACCGGGGCGCTGACCGTCGCCCTCGCGGTGCCCGCCCTCGCCGCTCCCCCGGCGGCGGCGGAGCCCACCGACTACACCCTCACCGTCGACCCCGCCCGCCAGGGCCCGGCCATCGACGACACCATGTACGGCGTCTTCTTCGAGGACATCAACCGCGCGGCGGACGGCGGCCTGTACGCCGAGCAGGTCCAGAACCGCTCCTTCGAGTACGACCGCGCCGACAACGCCGCCTACACGCCGCTGACCTCGTGGGACACGACCGGCTCCGCGAAAGTGGTCAACGACGACGGCCGGCTGAACGCGCGCAACCGCAACTACCTCTCCCTGCGCGGCGGTTCCGCCGTCACCAACGCCGGCTACGGCACCGGCATCGCGGTGCGGAAGGGCGAGCGGTACGACTTCTCGGTCTGGGCCCGCACCGGCGAGGCGGCGGGCGCGCCGCTGACCCTCACCCTGCGGGACTCCTCTGGCGAGCTGGCCGCGGCGCGCCGCGTCACCGCGCGGGGCGGCTGGGCGAAGTACACGGCATCCTTCACCGCCACCCGCACCTCCGCCACCGGCCGGCTCACCGTCGCCTCCGCCGCCCCCGTCGCGCTCGACATGATCTCCCTCTTCCCCCGCGACACCTACAAGGGCCGCGAGAACGGGCTGCGCAAGGACCTCGCCGAGAAGATCGCCGCGCTCGACCCGGGCTTCGTGCGGTTCCCCGGCGGCTGCCTGGTCAACACCGGCAGCCACGAGGGATACGACGAGAAGTCCGGCTGGCAGCGCAAGCGCTCGTACCAGTGGAAGGACACCATCGGCCCCGTCGAGCAGCGCGCCACCAACGCCAACTTCTGGGGCTACAACCAGTCCTACGGCCTCGGCTACTACGAGTACTTCCAGTTCGCCGAGGACATCGGCGCGATGCCGCTGCCGGTGGTCCCCGCGCTGGTCACCGGGTGCGGCGAGAACAAGGTGACGGACGACCCGGCGCTGCTGAAGCGGCACGTCCAGGACACCCTGGACCTGATCGAGTTCGCCAACGGCCCGGTGACGTCCGAGTGGGGCAGGAAGCGTGCCGCAATGGGCCACCCGAAGCCCTTCGGCCTCACTCACCTCGCGGTGGGCAACGAGGAGAACCTCCCCGACGCGTTCTTCGCCCGCTTCAAGGAGTTCCGCGCCGCCATCGAGGCGAAGCACCCCGACATCACCGTCATCAGCAATTCCGGGCCCGATGACAGCGGCACCACCTTCGACCGGGCCTGGCAGCTCAACCGCGAGAACAAGGTCGACATGGTCGACGAGCACTACTACAACAGCCCGCAGTGGTTCCTGGAGAACAACGAGCGCTACGACTCCTACGACCGCAACGGCCCCAAGGTCTTCCTCGGCGAGTACGCCTCCCAGGACAACCGCTTCCGCAACGCACTGTCCGAAGCCGCGTTCATGACCGGCCTGGAACGCAACGCCGACGTCGTCAAGCTGGCCTCGTACGCCCCGCTGCTCGCGCGCACCGACTCCGTGCAGTGGCGCCCCGACATGATCTGGTTCGACGGACAGCGGTCCTGGGGCTCGACGAGCTACGAGGTCCAGAAGCTCTTCATGAACAACGCCGGCGACCGGGTCGTCCCGAGCACCGCCTCCGGCACCCCGGCCACCACCGCGCCCATCACCGGCGCCATCGGCCTGTCCACCTGGGCGACCGCGGCCGCGTACGACGACGTGAAGGTCACCGGCGCCGACGGGAAGACGCTCTTCAGCGACGACTTCTCGGGCGGCGACGGCAAGTGGACCGAGGGGGCCGGGCGCGGCACGTGGCAGGTCGAGGACGGCGCGTACGTGCAGTCCGACGCCGCGGCCGAGAACACCCTGGTCACCGCGGGCGACCCCGGCTGGCAGAACTACGACCTGCACGTGAAGGCCACCAAGAAGTCCGGCAAGGAAGGCTTCATGGTCGCCTTCGGCGTCAAGGACACCGGAAACCACTACTGGTGGAACCTCGGCGGCTGGGGCAACACCCGCTCGGCGGTGGAGAAGACGGTCGACGGCGCCAAGCAGACGATGGCCGGCACCGAGGACGGCACGAAGATCGAGACCGGCCGGAGCTACGACCTGAAGGTCCAGGTACGCGGGCGGCAGGTGACGCTGTACCTCGACGGCAAGAAGTGGGGCGGCTTCACCGACGACGCCAAGGCCGAGCCCTTCCGCCAGGTCGTGACCGAGGACAAGAAGACCGGCGAGCTGATCGTGAAGGTCGTCAACGCCCAGGACGCGGCGGCCCGGACGCGGATCGACCTCGGCACCGAAGTGGCCTCGACCGCCCGGCTGACCACCCTCCAGGGCGCCCCGGACGCGGAGAACACCGCCGACGCGCAGCCGATCGCGCCCCGGCAGTCGACCCTGCGCGGCGTCGGCCGCGAGTTCACGCACACCTTCCCCGCCCACTCGGTCACGTTCCTGCGGATCAAGAAGACCGGCTGATCCGCCCACCCGCCACGAAGGAGCACCCGATGTCCCGTACCGAACCGAGCCGCAGAGGCGTGCTGCTGGGCACGCTGGCCGTGACCGCGGCCGCCGGGCTGCCGGCCACCGCGGCGCACGCCGCGCCCGCCGACCACCGGCCCGGCCGCCACCGGCCCGCGGCGACGTACCCGAACCCCCTGGTCAGGCAGCACGCCGACCCGCACATCCACCGCCACACCGACGGCTTCTACTACTTCACCGCGACTGTCCCGGAGTACGACCGCATCGTGCTCCGCCGGTCCCGTACGTTGCGCGGCCTCACGGACGCGCACGAGGCCGTGCTGTGGCGCAAGCACGCCACCGGTGAGATGGCCGCCCACATCTGGGCGCCGGAGATCCACCACATCGACGGCCGCTGGTACCTCTACTTCGCGGCCGGCCGGTCCGACGACATCTGGAAGATCCGGATGTACGTCCTGGAGAACTCCCACCCCGATCCCTTCAAGGGCACGTGGACCGAGAAGGGGCGGATCGCCACGCCCTGGGACACCTTCTCGCTGGACGCCTCCACCTTCACCCACCGCGGCCGGCGGTATCTGACCTGGGCCCAGCAGGAGCCGGGCATCGTCAACAACTCCAACCTCTACATCGCCCCGCTGGCCAACCCCTGGACGCTCGGCGGCCCGCCGGTACGGCTCTCCTCGCCCACGCTGGACTGGGAGACCCGCGGCTTCAAGGTCAACGAGGGGCCCTCGGTTCTCATCCGCAACGGCAGGGTCTTCATGACGTACTCCGCCAGCGCCACCGACAGCAACTACTGCATGGGGCTGCTCACCGCGGACGCGCGCGCCGACCTGCTGGCCCCGGCCTCCTGGACCAAGTCGCCCGTACCGGTCTTCACCAGCAATGAGACCACCGGCCAGTACGGCCCGGGGCACAACAGCTTCACGGTCGCCGAGGACGGCCGCACCGACGTCCTCGTCTACCACGCACGGCAGTACAAGGACATCACCGGCGACCCGCTGAACGACCCCAACCGGCACACCCGCATCCAGCGGCTGGGCTGGCACGCGGACGGCACGCCGGACTTCGGCGTGCCGGTCGCGGACACGGTGCGCTGAGCGGTCCGGCCGCGGCAGCCGGGCGGGGCTGCCGCGGCCGGGTGCGGGTGCGGGTGCGGGCCGGGCGTCAGTCGCGGCGGGTGCGCAGCCCCGCGGACGCGGCCGCCGTGTGCAGGGACCGCAGCGCCAGCAGCAGGATGCCGATGTCGTCGAGGTACACGGGGTCCGGCAGCAGGTCGACCGGGGAGACGAGGTAGAGGACCGCGCCCCAGAACACCGCCTTGTTCTGCACGGGGACGCCCGCGTCGCGCAGCAGCCCGCGGGCGCGGACCAGCCGCACCAGGAGGCGGACGGCGAGGACGACCGTCGCCAGGACGAGCACCCCCGCGACCACCACGACGATCCACGCTTCGGTGCTCATCCCGCCTCCTCGGTCCGCCACCGTGCCATGCCCTCCAGCTTGGCACTCCGGTACGGCGAGTGGTGGCGAGGACGCTCAGGCGCGGCCCGGAAGCGTGGACGCGCGGACCACCAGCTCCGGCGCGAGCACGACCTGCCGGTGTTCGTGGTCCGCCGCCCGGTCGCCGGTCTCCTCGATCAGCATCTCGGCCGCCGTCCGCCCCATGAGCCGGGCGGGCTGCCGTACGGAGGTGAGCGGCACGGCGGCGGCCGCGGCGAACTCGATGTCGTCGTACCCCACCAGGGCGATGTCGTCGGGGACCGCCAGCCCGGCGCCGTAGAGCGCCTGGAAGACGCCGAGCGCGAGCAGGTCGTTGGCGCAGAAGACCGCGGTCGGCCGGGGCGACATGCCCAGCAGCCGGGCGCCCGCGTCCCGGCCCGCCGCGACGTCCATCCGCTCCGCCTCGATGTGCCGCAGCGCCGACTCCGGCAGGCCGCTCTCGCGCAGCGCCTGCAGCGCCCCCGTCCGCCGGTCCTGACACTGGGTCAGGAACATCGGTCCGCTGACGTAGACCAGCCCCTCGTGACCCTGCTCGACGAGATGCCGGGCGGCCAGCGCGCCGCCGGCCACGTCGTCCACCGAGACCGAGCAGCCCTCCGCGCTGCCGAGGACCCGGTCGACGAAGACGAGCGGGATGCCCCGCGGCCGGAAGCGCGCGAGCGTGCCGCCGGTCAGGTCGGCCGGCGTGATCAGCACGCCGCGCACCTGCTGTTCGGCGAAGAGGGAGAGGTACTCCGCCTCCTCGGCCGGGCTCTGGGCGCTGTTGCAGAGCATCACGCCCAGCCCCTCCTTGCGCGCGGCGCGCTCCGCGCCCGCCGCGACGTCCACGAAGAAGGGGTTGCCCATGTCCAGCACGAGCAGCGCGATGATCCGGCTGCGGCCCGCGCGTAGCTGGCGCGCCGACTCGCTGCGGACGTAACCCAGCGCGGTGATGGCCGCCTGCACCCGCTCGCGGGTCTCCTTCGCGACCATGTCGGGACGGTTGATCACATTGGAGACCGTGCCGATGGAGACGCCGGCCTGGCGTGCGACATCCTTGATACCCACCGTGTGCGCCACACCCGCCATGCTACGCACTCCGCCTTTCCCGCTCGACGCCGACGGCCGCCGCGCCCCGTGGGGGCGAGCGCGACGGCCGGCAGCTGCGCCCGGCGTTCCGGTACCCGGCGCGAATGTCGAGGGTTGTCTGCTCGACCTACTCGATGTGCCGAGGGTTTACTCGACGACCTTCAGGAGCTTGTTCGGCGTGCCCTCACCCGGGTTGGAGATCTTGTCCGGGGTGGCGCCCTCGGTCAGCGCCGTGGCGACGTCCGCGGGCTTGGCGTCCTGGTGGCCGGCCAGGTAGACCGCGGCGGCACCCACGACGTGCGGGGTGGCCATCGAGGTGCCCGAGATCGTGTTGGTGGCGTCGTCACCCTCGTTCCAGGCCGAGGTGATGTCGGAACCGGGGGCGTAGATGTCGACGACACTGCCGAAGTTGGAGTAGTCCGCCTGCTTGTCGTCCTTGTCGCTGGCGGCCACCGTGATGGCGTCCTTGACGCGGGACGGCGAGCCCTGGCCCGCGTCGGTGGACTCGTTGCCCGCCGCGACGCCGAAGGTGACACCGGCGTCGATGGCCTTCTGCACGGCCGCGTCGAGCGCTTCGTCCGCGCCGCCGCCGAGGGACATGTTGGCGACCGAGGGGCCCTGGTGGTTCTCGGTGACCCAGTCGATGCCCGCCACGACCTGCTCGGTGGTGCCGGAGCCCTGGTCGTCCAGCACGCGGACGGCCACGATCTTGGCCTTCTTGGCGACGCCGTGCGCGGCACCGGCGATGGTGCCCGCGACGTGCGTGCCGTGGCCGTTGCCGTCGTCGGCGTTGTCGTCGCCGTCGACCGCGTCGAAGCCGGAGGCCGCGCGGCCCTCGAAGTCCTTGTGCGAGACCCGGACCCCGGTGTCGATGACGTACGCGGTGACGCCCTCACCCGCGGCGTCCGGGTAGTTGTACTTGCTGTCGCCCGCGGTGTCCTCCTGGTCGACGCGGTCCAGGCCCCACGACGGGGGGTTGTCCTGGGTCGCGTCGATGGAGAACTTCTTGTTCTGGACGACCTTGTCGACGGCCGGGTCGGCGGCGAGCCGCTTGGCCTCGGTCTCGCTCAGCCCGGTGGCGGAGAAGCCCTCCAGGGCCGCGCTGTAGGAGCGCTTGACCTTGCCGCCGTACTCCGCGGCGAGGTCCTTGTTCTCGGCCGCACGGGCCTGGTCCTTGAGCATGACGATGTAGCTGCCGCTGACGGCGGTCTTGGCGCTCGCGCCGTAGATCCTGCCTTCGGCGGGGCTGGCATCGGCGGTGACCGCGGTGACGGCCGCGATGCCGGTCGCGGCGACGACGGCGGTTATGCCGGTGATCAGCCGCTTCTTGCTGGAACGCTTGTGAGCCATAGCGAGGGTTCTCCTCGTTTGGTGGTGTGGGGGGAAAGCGTTGCGTTGTAGTCCGGTCGCACGAGAAAATCTGCGCCGGACTGGCTCGAAACCCTGACTGATTGACGCGTCCAATTCAAGACTCCCCCACGGGTGTGACATAGGCAACAACCTTGCAAAAATGCAAATACCGTCACACCCGGTCAAATTGAGCACCTGAGTTGACTCCGGTTGCCTCAACTCCCGTTACAATCCGGCAACATCAGGCAACAAGTGCCCTTCCGGAACGGCTGGTGGGTGGGGCTGGTAGCGGACGCCTGGTGACGGGTGCCGCTCAGCGCTGGTAGCGGGCGAGGACGAGATTGCCGTCGTCGACGAGCCGGGACCGCAGCTCCGTCAGACCGATCGCGCCGCTGTAGTACTCCTGCAGCCCCGGCGTGGCGATCTTGTCCTTCCACTCCGGATAGCCGCGTACGGTCTGCGCGGGCGCGGCCCGCAGCGTGCCGGCCAGCGCCGTGCCCGTGGCCCAGCCGTACTCGGCCACCCGCAGCCGGGGGTCGCGCAGCGCCTCGGTGCCCGTGGGCAGCATCCAGTCGCCGAGCGCCAGCCGCACCATGTTCTCCGGGCGCAGCAAGAAGGCGAGGAACGCCATCGCCTCCTTCTTGCGCGGGCAGTCGGCGGCGATCGAGAGCGTCTGCGGGCTCACCCCCTGGGCGTGCGCGCTCCCCATGGGCGCCGGCAGCACCGTCCACTCGAACCCCTTGGGGGCTTGTTGAGCGATCTGCTGCCGGTACGAGAAGCCGAGCGGCACCATCGCGTACCGCCCGGCGAAGAACCCGGGGAGCGTGTCCGAACCGCCCATGCCGAGCGTGGCGCGGGCCGCGCTGCCGTCGGCGTGCACCTGGTCGCGGACCGTCCGCGGCACGACCTGGTCGGCCGCCTCGAAGCGGATCTCGGCACGGCCGTCGGCGCGGCGGTGGAAGAGCCGGCCGCCGGTGGACAGCGCGAGGTTCAGGGTCGCGGAGACCGGCTCCTTCAGGGGCCAGGCGACGCCGTATCGGTGTCCGTCGCCCCTCGGCGCCTCCCGAGTCAGCGCCTTGGCCGCCGCCCGGAACTCGGCCCAGCTCCAAGGGTGCTCCGGGGTGGGCACGCGCACCCCGGAGGCGGCGCGCAGCAGCTTGCGGTTGGCGATCAGTACGCGCGGCTCCTGGAGGAACGGCACCCCGTAGAGCCGCCCTTGGAAGGTGCCGGTCCCCAGGCTGTGCCGCGGGATGTCGGCGGCGAGCCGGTCCGGCAGCAGGCCGGTGAGGTCGGCGAGGTAGCCGCCGTACGCGAAGTCCGCGAGGTCGTCAGAGGCGTCGTGGATGATGTCCGGCGCCTCGCCGCCCTCGAAGGCGGTCACCAGCTGGTCGTGGACGGTGGGCCAGGCACCCTGCACGTACTCGACGGGGCTGCGGGGGTGCTGCCGGTTCCACTCGGCGACCAGCGCCTTGTTGGCCCGTACGGACTCCGCCTGCCAGGCCAGGGACTGGAAGCGCAGGGGGCGGCGGGGACCGGACGCCCGGGAGCCTCCGGAGCAGCCGGCCAGTACGGAGGCGGCGCCGAGCACGGGGGCGGCCGCGGCGCCCAGGAACGTACGGCGGCGCATCGGAGCGCGGGCGGGCGCGGACATCGCGGTGCGGGCGGGCGCGGGCATCAGCTCTTCACCGCCCCGGCCAGCATCCCGCCCGTGATGCGGCGCTGGATGACGGCGAAGAGGAGCAGGCTCGGCACGGTGGCGAGCAGCGCGGCGGCGGCGAGCGGACCGAGATCCGCGGCGCCCTCGGCGCCGAGGAAGTGCGTGAGGACGACCGGCATCGTCTGATTCTCCGGCGACTTGAGCAGGACGAGCGCGAAGAAGAACTCGTTCCAGGCGGTGATGAAGGCGAACAGCCCGGTGGCCACGATCCCGGGCGCGAGCAGCGGCGCGGTCACGGAGACCAGCGTGCGGACGCGGCCCGCGCCGTCCACGGCCGCCGCCTCCTCCAGCTCGGCCGGCACGGCCCGTACGTACCCGGTGAGCATCCACAGCGCGAACGGCAGCGACCAGACGACGTACACGAGGGTGAGTCCGCCGAGCGAATCCACCAGACGGAGCGCCTTGAGGAGCAGGAACAGCGGGATGATCACCAGCACCAGGGGGAACGCCTGGCTGACCACCACCCACCCGGTCGCGGCCCGCGCCAGCCGCGTACGGAAGCGCGCGAGCACGTACGCCATCGGGGTGGCCACCACGACGGCCAGCAGCGCGGCCCCGGCCGCCGCGAGCAGGCTGTTGGCGGCCGAGCTCAGCAGTGGCTGCTCGTCGAACGCGGCGCGGAAGTTGGCGAGCGTGGGGTCGTGCGGCACCCAGGTCGGGTCGATGCTGCTCAGCTCGCGCGGGGGTTTGAAGGCGGTGGACACCAGCCACAGGAACGGCACCAGCAGGAAGAGCAGGTAGCAGAGGAGGGCGAGGTACTGGGCGGCCCGGGTGGCGGCCCTGCGGCCGCGGCGGGCGGTCATCGGTCGCCCTCCCCGGTCCGCAGGCGGCCCGCGAGATACACGGCCAGCAGGATCGCGACGACGGCGACCATCGCGAGCCCCATCGCCGCCGCGTAGCCGAACTGCCCGTACCGGAACGCCTCCTCGTAGGCGAAGAGCATCGGCAGCCGGGTGCGCCCGCCGGGGCCGCCGTCCGTCAGCACGAAGACCAGCGCGAAGGAGTTGAAGTTCCAGATGAAGTTGAGCGCGCTGATCGCCAGCGCCACGGGGCGCAGCGCGGGCCAGGTGACCGTACGGAACCGCCGCCAGGCGCCCGCGCCGTCCATGGCCGCCGCCTCGTGCAGCTCGCGCGGCACGTTCTGCAGGCCGGCCAGCAGCGGCACGGTGGTCTGCGGCAGGCCCGACCAGATGCCGACGACGATGACGGCGGGCAGCGCGGTCGCCAGGCCGCTCAGCCAGTCGCGGCCCTCACCGAGCCCGAAACCGCGCAGCGTCTCATTGAGCACACCCGCGTCCGGGTGGTACACGAGCCGCCACATGATGCCGACCACGACCTCGGGCATCGCCCACGGCACGATGGCCAGCGCCCGGGCCAGCCAGCGCAGCCGCAGCTTCTCGTTGAGCAGCAGGGCGAGGCCGAGCGCCAGAAAGAACTGCGGGACGGTGACGCCCAGCGCCCAGACCAGCCCGATACGGAAGGAGTCCCAGAAGAGCGTGTCGCGGAACAGGTCGGCGAAGTTGAGCAGCCCCACCCACTGGGTGGGCTCGGTACGCCCGGACTGCGCGTCGGTGAAGGCCAGCGCGACACCGTAGAGGAGCGGGCCGACGCTCAGCACGAGGATCGGTATCAGCGCGGGCAGCACGAGGAACCACACGCCGTGATCACGGCGCGGTACGGCACCGGCCCGTGGGCCGGACGACCGCTTCGCCGCGGTCATGAGGGTCACGGCAGGGGCTCCTTGGCGCGGCTCGGTCCGATGTGTCCGGCTGGTCCGGTACATCCGGTACGGAACGGCCGCGCGCGCCCGTACGCGCGGACAGCCGTCGTCATCGTCGTGACAGCGGGCGACGACGTCAAGACACTGTGCGTGCGGCTGTTCGGACACGGGGGCGGGTGCGGATGCGGGGCCTGTGCGGCCGCGGGGCCTGTGCGGGCCGGTTGTCGGACCCTCCTGAGAGACTGTGGGTGATCGAAACGCCGGAGCGACAGCGACACCGCGCCGGGGTGCTCACGGAGCGCAGGAGGCAGCAGCATGACCGAGGCGAGTGGCGGAGCGGATGCCGCGACGGGCACGCCCTTCACGGAAGCGCGCGCACGGGACGTCCTGGCCGCGGCCGGGCGGCCGGACGCCGCGGCGGACGCCAAGCTGCTCGCGCTCGGCGAGAACGCGGTCTTCGCGTTCGGCGACACCGGCCCCGTGATCCGAGTGGGCCGCAGCGCCGAACTGCTGGAGCGGGCCGAGCGGGAGCTGCGGGTGGCCCGCTGGCTGGCGGAGACGGGCGTACCGGCGGTGCGCGCGGCAGAGCCCACGGCGCGGCTGGTGGACGGCCACCCGGTGACGTTCTGGGAGCGGCTGCCCGAGGCGGTACGGCCCGCGGGGCCCGCTGATCTCGCCGAGCTGCTCCGGCGGGTGCACGCGCTGCCCGAGCCGCCGTTCGCGCTGCCCCGGCGGGAGCTGCTGGGCGGCGTGGAGCGCTGGCTGCGGCTGGCGGGGGACGCGGTGTCGCGGGAGGACGCGGAGTATCTGCGCGGCCGCCGGGACGCGTTCGCCGCCGCGGCCTCGGCCCTGGAGCCGCATCTGCCGCGCGGCCCCATCCACGGCGACGCGATCCCGCGGAACGTCCATGTCGGCCCGGACGGCCCGGTCCTGGTCGACCTGGAGACCTTCTCGCGCGATCTGCGCGAGCACGACCTGGTGGTCATGGCGCTCAGCCGCGACCGGTACGGCCTGGGCGCCGACGCGTACGACACCTTTGTACGGGCCTACGGCTGGGACGTGCGGGACTGGGAGGGCTGCGCCGTGCTGCGCGGCTCCCGCGAGACCGCCAGCTGCGCCTGGGTCTCGCAGCACGCCCCGGGCAACCCCGCGGCCCTGAAGGAATTCCGCCGCCGGATCGCCTCCCTGCGGGAGGGTGACGCGGCGGTGCGCTGGTATCCGTTCTGAGACGACCGACCGGTCTGAAGCGGCTGACTGGTCTGAGACGGCCGACCGGTCGACCGGCCTGTCGGTCTGCCGGGCCGGTCGGGCAGTCCTGCGCGGCCGCCGCGATATTCGGTACCGCTCCCGGCCTTCCCCGGGCTAACGTCCCGCCCCATGCCCGACACCAGCGACACCGCGCCCACCGACCACCCAGCCCGCGCCGCACAGACGGCGCGGGCCGCTGAGACGGCAGGGCCGCCACGGCTGACCCGGCTCGCCTTCCACGGGCCGCTGTCCGAGGAGCGGGCGGAGCGGCTGGTGCACCGGCTCGCCGCGGCTCGCCCGGCCACCGTGCTCGATCTCGGCTGCGGCTGGGGCGAGTTCATGCTGCGAGTGCTCGACGCGGCGCCCGGCGCCACCGGACTCGGCATCGACGTCAACGCCGACGACCTGGCCAGGGGCCGGTCCAACGCCGCGGCCCGCGGCCTCGCCGACCGGGTGGAATTCGCCGAGGAGTCCGGGCACGGCACCACCCGCGGCCCCGCCGACCTCGTACTGTGCCTCGGCTCCGGCCATGCCGTGGCCGGCCCCGAGTCGCCGCACAACTTCCGCACCGTACTGCGCGAGCTGCGCCGCCTCGTCGCCCCCGGCGGCCGCGTGCTGTACGGCGAGGGCTTCTGGCAACGCCCGCCGGCCGCGGCCGAGCTGACCCGGATGTGGTCCGGAGCCACCGCCGAGGAACACCTGAGCCTGGCCGAACTCGTCGGCCTCGCCGTCGAGGAGGGCTTCCGCCCGGCCTGGGTGGAGACGGCGAACGGCGACGAGTGGGAGGCGTTCGAGTCCGGCTACCGCTGCGACGTCGAGGAGTGGCTGGCCGCCCACCCCGGCCACCCGCTCGCCCCCGGGACCCGCGAACGGGCCGACGCCCACCGCGCCTCCTGGCTGTCCGGCTACCGCAACCTCCTCGGCCTCGCCTACCTCACGCTCGTCCCGGTCGCGCCCGCCCCGCGCCCCTAAGGTGTTTTTCCGTCCTCTCACTCGGAGACACCGATTCACTTGGAGACACCGATGGCCATTCGCCGTGTCGTGCCCAACCTCCGGTCCGAAGCGGTGGACGAAAGCCGGGATTTCTACGGCCTCCTGGGCTTCGAGGAGGTCATGAACCTCGGCTGGATCACGACGCTCGCCTCCCCGTCCAGCCCGGCCTCCCAGGTCAGTCTGATGACGCACGACCGGACGGCACCGGTCGTGCCCGACCTGAGCGTGGAGGTGGACGACGTGGACGCGGCCTATGCGGCCATGCGGGAGAGCGGTGCCGAGATCGTCCATCCTCTCCAGGACGAGGAGTGGGGCGTACGGCGCTTCTTCGTCCGCGACCCCAACGGCCGGGTGATCAACGTACTGGCGCACCGCTGACGCCCGCTGTCCCGGCACGGAGGTCACGCGCACGGTGCCCCCCGTTGCCGTGTCACCCGTTGCCGCGTCACCCGTGCCGTGTCACTCGTGCGGTATCAGCGGCCAGGCCGGCTCCACATGGGCCGCCGGGTCGGCCGTGCGGCGCAAGTAGCGCTGGAAGGAGGCGGCCTGGTCGGCCGCCGCCTTGCGCTGCAGGGCGTGCAGGGCGGGCAGCGTCAGGCCGGCCACCTCCGGGTGCTTAGCGCCTATGCGGCGGGCCACCTCGACCGCAGCCACGGCATCCGCGCCCGCTTCGTGCGCCGCGTCCAGCGCCACGCCGTAATGCGCGCACAGCGCCTGGAGGGTGCGCTTGCCCTTCCGGTACGTGTCGAGGTGCTTGTCGAGGACGAGCGGGTCGACGACCGGGGCCGGGTCCGCGCCGAGCCGGTCGGACAGCGGCGGTATGCCGTGCCGGCGGCACTCGCGGTCCAGCAGCGAGAGGTCGTACCGGGCGTTCATCACCACCAGCGGCATCCCCGCGCCCAGCGCCGCTTCGAGCGCGTCCGTGATCTCCGCCAGGCCCTCCGCGGCCGGGCGGCCGCGCAGCCGCACGACCTCGGTCGAAAAGCCGTGGATGGCCGCCGCTTCGGACGGTATCGGCACGCCCGGGTCGAGGACCCAGCTCAGCGCCGGCGCCGCCCGCCCCGCCGCGTCGAGCCGGATGACGGCCGCGGTGACGACCCGGTCGGTCTCGACGTCGGTGCCCGTGGTCTCCAGGTCGAAGCCGACCAGCGGTTCCTTGTGCCAGCTCATGCGGCCTCCTTCAGTGGTGCGTCCCCCGTGTCGCACGCGACCGCGGCCTGTTCGGCCCGCGCGATCCGCCGGGCTCTCCCGTCCGCGATCTCGTGTGCCTTTACTCTCCCACGCACCACTGACAACGCCGCCGAATCCCGCCTTCCGCACCGCCCGGCCCGCCCCTCCCTTAAGGTCCCCTGCCCCTCCCTTAAGGTCCCCGGCATGGATCTGCAACTGGCCGGGCGGCGTGCGTTGGTGACGGGGAGCAGCGGCGGCATCGGGGCTGCGGTCGCCGAAATGCTGGCGGCCGAGGGTTGCGACGTGCTGGTGCACGGGCGGAACGCGGACGCCGCCGCGGAGGTAGCGCGCCGGGCTGCGGACCACGGCGTACGCGTGGACGTGGTGCTCGGCGACCTCGGTGAGCCGGGCGGCGCGGAGCGGGTGGCCGCCGCGGCGCGGGACTTCGGGGTGCACATCCTGGTCAACAACGCCGGGCCGTTCGCCGAGCACGACTGGGACTCCGTACGGCCCGAGGACTGGCGGACCGCGTTCGAGGGGAACGTTTTCTCGGCGGCGGGGGTGACGCAGGCGCTGCTGCCCTCGCTCCGCGCGCACGGCTGGGGCCGGGTGATCAACATCGGCACCCGGGCGGTGCGGACGCCGCTGCCGAACATGGTCGAGTACTCCGCGGCCAAGGCAGCGGTGGTGAACATGACGACCAGCCTGGCCGGGCACCTCGCGGGCACGGGAATCACCGCGAACTGCGTCAGCCCGGGTGTCATCGCGACGCCCTCGATGCACCGGATGTTCGAAGAGCGTGGCGAGACCACGGCGGACGCCGCGACCCGGTACGCGCCCAATCCCGTGGGCCGGCTGGGGCGCGCGGAGGACATCGCGGGCGCGGTGCTGTATCTCGCGAGCCCCCTCGCCGACTACGTCAACGGCATCGAGCTGCGGGTGGACGGCGGCGTCACGGGCACGCCCTGAGCCGCGGGCCCGCGGGAACCCGCGGGCCGCACCCGCTCACGACACCGGCCGCGCGTCCGCCCACACGCTCTCGAATTCCTCGCGGTACACCTCGAAGAGCCCGTGGTCGCTCTCCCGGCCGTCCTCGTGGCGCACGACCTCCCGGCCGCCGCCGCGCAGCACCAGGACCGGCACCTCCATGCCCCGGCTCTTGCGCAGGTAGGACTGGACGACGGCCAGGCCGTCCGGACCGTCGCCGTCCACGAGGTACGCCGTGAAGCGCGGCGTCTCGTCGAAGACCTGGATCTCGAACGCGCCCGGGTCGCGCAGCCGGGCCCGCACCCGCCGCATGTGCATGATGTTGCTCTCGATCGAGCGGCTCATCTCGCCCTTCTTCAGGCCCAGCTCCCGCTCGCGGCGGCGCACCGCGCTGCTGGCCGGGTTGAGGAAGAGCAGCCGTACCCGGCAGCCGGACTCGGCGAGCCGGACCAGCCGGCGGCCCGAGTAGTTCTGCACGAGGAGGTTCAGCCCTATCCCGACCGCGTCGAGCCGCCGCGCGCCCCCGAAGAGGTCCTCGGCGGGCAGCTGGCGCTGCAGGCGCACCCGGTCGGAATGGACGCCCACGACATCGGCGTAACGGTCGCCGACCAGGTCCTCGACCGCGTCGATGGGCAGCCGCCCGGCCGTACGGGTGCCGATGCCGGAGCCCAGTATCTCCAGGAGGCGCGCGGAGGCGCGTTCCGCCTGGGCGAGCACCGTCTCGGAGAGCGCGCGGTTGCGGGAGACGATGTTGCGGGCCACCTCCAGCTCGTCCAGGCCCAGCTCGACGTCGCGCCGGTCGTCGAAGTACGGCTCGAAGCAGGGCCAGTGCTGGACCATCAGCTCGCGCAGCTGCGGGAGGGTGAGGAAGCTGAGGATGTTGTCGTCGGCGGGGTCCAGGAGGTACCCCTTGCGACGGCTGACCTCCCGTACGGCGACCGCGCGGTGCACCCACTCCTGCCCGGCGGGGCCGGCGGCCGCGACCACCCACTCGTCGCCGTGCACCGGCTCGTAGATGGGGCGCAGCACGGCCGCGACAACGGCACGCAGCCGTTGTTCGACCAGATTCAGCCAGATGTACGCACGCCCGGCGCGTCTGGCGCGGGTGCGGACCTCGCTCCAGGCATCGGCGTCCCACTCCAGTTCCGCCCCGATCTCCATGGGACGTGCGAGGGACACCGCACCGGGCGGTGCGTCGATGGAGCCGCCCTCATGACCATCGTCACCAGGAGGCAACTCCAACCCGCCCGAGCTCACCTGTACACCGCCTTCCGAACCTCCGTGCCAACGATCAAGGCACCCTACTGCGGGCACGGGAGGGGGTGCAGCCCGATGCGTCGACTCTTCCACCAACTCCCCTTATTCGCTGTGCCCGTTGTGTCCGGAAACGAGAGGCGGGAGTGAGCGGAGTCATAGCGGCGTCCCCGGCGGCCGCCCGGGAGTCCCGGCGGACTCACCCCTCGTCACGCCCCTCGTCAGGGGTCTCCGGCGACTCTGGAGGCACTCGGGAACGAGGCCGAAAGTGATCGCTGAGGAGTCGCGACACGCCCATGAGGCCCCTTACCGCGCGCCATGTCGTCATACATCGTGATCTGCGGTCGGACACCTGACCGTTCCCCCGGTCGGAGGACCCTGTTTCGCGGCAGGTTGCCTGCCTTTCGGCGAAGATCTCGCGAACATCCCACTGTTCCTCGCTCATCGGGGAAGAATTCCGGTTTGGTCCGCGGTCGTCAGTCCGTCGCGGCGCCCCTCTAGGAAGTGGAAGAGTCGACGCATGCAGGTCTGGCCGGGACAGGCGTATCCGCTAGGTGCCACGTACGACGGTGCGGGCACCAATTTCGCGGTGTTCTCCGAGGCGGCACAACGTATCGAGCTGTGTCTGCTGCACGACGACGGTTCGGAAACGGCGGTCGAGCTCCGCGAGTCCGACGCGTTCGTCCGTCACGCGTATCTGCCCGGCATCATGCCGGGGCAGCGGTACGGCTTCCGGGCGCACGGCCCGTACGAGCCGGCCAAGGGTCTGCGCTGCAATTCGGCGAAATTGCTGCTCGACCCGTACGCCCGGGCGGTCAGCGGCGCCATCGACTGGGACGAGGCGGTCTACGGCTACCACTTCGGCAAGCCGGAGAGCCGCAACGACCTGGACTCGGCACCGCACACGATGGCGTCGGTCGTCGTCAATCCGTACTTCGACTGGGGCGACGACCGGCCCCCGCGTACGGACTACCACGAAACGGTGATGTACGAGGCGCACGTCAAGGGTCTGACGATGCTGCACCCGGAGCTGCCGCAGGAGCTGCGTGGTACGTATGCGGCGCTTGCGCACCCCGTGATCATCGACCACCTCCGGGACCTCGGGGTCACGGCACTGGAGCTGATGCCCGTACACCAGTTCGTCAACGACCACCGGCTGGTGGACGAGGGCCTGGCGAACTACTGGGGCTACAACACGATCGGCTTCTTCGCGCCGCACAACGCGTACGCCTCCTGGGGCGACCGCGGCCAGCAGGTGCTGGAGTTCAAGTCGGCGGTGCGCGCGCTGCACCAGGCGGGCATCGAGGTCATCCTCGACGTGGTCTACAACCACACGGCCGAGGGCAACCACATGGGGCCGACGCTGTCCTTCAGGGGGCTGGACAACGTCTCGTACTACCGGCTGACCGACGACCCGCGGTACTACATGGACACCACGGGCACGGGCAACAGCCTCCTGATGCGCAGCCCGCACGTGCTCCAGCTGATCATGGACTCGCTGCGTTACTGGGTGACCGAGATGCGGGTGGACGGCTTCCGCTTCGACCTCGCGGCCACGCTGGCCCGGCAGTTCCACGAGGTGGACCGACTGTCGTCCTTCTTCGACCTGGTCCAGCAGGACCCGGTGGTCAGCCAGGTGAAGCTGATCGCCGAGCCGTGGGACGTCGGCGAGGGCGGCTATCAGGTGGGCAACTTCCCGCCGCTGTGGACCGAGTGGAACGGCAAGTACCGCGACACGGTGCGCGACCTGTGGCGCGGCGAGCCCCGTACGCTCGCGGAGTTCGGGTCCCGGCTGACAGGTTCGTCCGACCTGTACCAGGGCGACGGGCGCCGGCCGCTCGCCTCCGTCAACTTCGTGACCTGCCACGACGGCTTCACGCTGCACGACCTGGTCTCGTACAACGAGAAGCACAACGAGGCGAACGGCGAGGACAACCGGGACGGCGAGAGCTTCAACCGCTCCTGGAACTGCGGCGCCGAGGGCGAGACGGACGACCCGGAGGTGCTGGAGCTGCGGGGCCGGCAGATCCGCAACTTCATCGCCACCCTGATGCTCTCGCAGGGCGTGCCGATGCTCAGCCACGGTGACGAGTTCGGGCGCACCCAGCAGGGCAACAACAACGCCTACTGCCAGGACAACGAGCTGGCGTGGGTGCGCTGGCCCAAGGAGGGCGAGGACGGGCAGGACCAGGAGGCGCTGGCGCTGCTGGAGTTCGTGCGCAAGATGGTGTGGCTGCGGCGCGACCACCCGGTGTTCCGGCGGCGCCGCTTCTTCCACGGCCGCCCCATGGAGGGCACGCACGACGAGCTCTCGGACATCTCGTGGTTCACGGCCGAGGGCGAGGAGATGCGGCAGCGGGACTGGCAGGCCGCGCACGCCAAGTCGCTGACGGTGTTCCTCAACGGGAGCGCGATCTCCGAGCCGGGCAAGCGCGGCGAGCGGATCTCCGACGACTCGTTCCTGCTGCTGTTCAACGCGCACGGCGAGGAGAAGGAGTTCACCGTGCCGATGGACCACGGGCGGCAGTGGCAGGCCGTGGTGGACACCGCGCGCCCGGAGAAGGTCGCCGAGGGCGGCGCGAAGGTGCGGGCCGGCGACACGCTCACCCTGGTGGCGCGGAGCCTGATGGTGCTTCAGCGGCCGGCCTGACGGAGAGCGCCGCGCCCGCGCTCTCCGGCCGCGTGCGGAACCGGACGGTCAGGGCCAGGCACAGTACGAGGACGGCGGCGGCGACCGCGACGGCGAAGGCGGCGGGCGGGCCGTAGGACTCGGCCAGCCGCCCCGAGAGGGCCAGCGCGAGCGCCTGCCCGCCGACGACCGAGCTGGTCAGGAAGGCCATCGACTCGGCCATCCGGCGGGCGGGCACCAGCCGTTCGGTGAGCGCGAAGATCGTGATGAGGTGCGGCGCGAAAGCCACGCCGAGCACCACGACCACCGCGTACAGCGCGCCCAGGGAGCCGACGAACAGCAGCGGCACGGAGAGCACGGTCAGGCCCACCGCGGCGGCCCGCCAGCGGGCCGGCAGGCCGATCCGGGCCGGCACGAGGACGAGCGACAGCCCGGCCACGGCGCTCATCACACCCATCGCCGCGTAGACCAGGCCCGCGTGGCCGGGAGCGCCGAGCCGCTCGGTGAGCGCGGTGATGCCGGCCTGCGAGGCGCCGAACATGGCGCCCTGGAGGGCCATGGAGACCCGCAGCGCGTGCGCGCTCGCCGGGATGCGGGGGCGGTCGCGCCGGGCCGTCCTGCGGGCTTCTCGCGCTTCGGCGTGTCGCCGCCCCCGGCCGGTACGGACCGTACGGGCCTCCGGCGCCGTCACCCCCGCCGTCCGGTGCAGCGCGAACGCCGAGCCGCACGTCGCGAGGAGCAGCGCCGCGAGGGCCAGCGCGACGGCCGGGTGCGCGACCGCCGCGGCCACGCCCACCAGCGCCGGGCCCAGCACGAAGGACACCTCGTCCAGCGTGCCCTCCCAGGAGAGCGCGGCGTTCACCGTGCGCTCGTCGGCCCCGGACCGCCGTACCAGGGCGACCAGCCGGGTCCGGGCGAGCGGCCCCACCTGAGGCACGGTCAGCCCGGCGAGCAGCCCCAGGAGGGCCAGCGGGAGCGTCGCCACGTGGGACAGCGCGGCGAGCACCAGGGCCGTGACGGCGAGCGCGTTGGCCCAGCAGGCCGCCAGCACCACCGGGCGCTGGCCGTGCCGGTCGGCGAGCCGGCCGATGAGCGGCCCCGCCACGGTCTGCCCGGCGGCCAGCGCACCGCCGGCCACGCCGGCCGTCGCCAGGCTGCCGCTGGTCTCGGTGACCAGCAGGACGCTGCCGAGCTGGCACATGGCGGTGGGCAGCCGGCCGAGGAAGGAGACGGCGGGCAGTACCGGGCCGGTCGTGGCGAGCACGGTGCGGTAGGTGGCCAGTACAGCGGTCATTCGGCCGACACTATCGAGACGTAGCTCTGGCTCGTATGGGCAGGACGTACGAACGAAAAACGGGGCACACCCCGCCCGATCGGATGAAGCAACAAGGCACCGTGCGGGTACGTGTGTCCCCATGACGCCCGAATTCAGCGCGCCGCCCACCGCCACCTACCGGCTGCAGCTCCAGCCCGGCTTCCCGTTCGCCGCGGCCGAGAAGACCGTGCCGTACCTCGCGGCCCTGGGTGTCTCACACCTGCACCTGTCCCCCGTGCTCGGCGCCGTCCCCGGGTCGACGCACGGCTACGACGTGGTGGACCACTCCGTGGTGCGCGCCGAGCTGGGCGGTGAGGAGGGGCTGCGTGCGCTGTCCCGGACGGCCGCGGCGCACGGCCTGCGGCTCGTGGTGGACCTGGTGCCCAATCACATGGCCCGGCCCGCCCCCGCCTCCCTGAACGGGCCGCTGTGGTCCGTTCTGCGGGACGGGCCCGCCTCCCCTTACGCCCGCTGGTTCGACATCGACTGGGAGGGCGGGCACGGCGGGCGGCTGCTGATGCCCGTACTGGGCGGGCGGCTGGCCGACGAGCTGCCCCGGATGCGCATCGAGGGGGACGTGCTGCGCTATCACGAACACGCGTTCCCCATCCGCCCCGGTACGGAGCGGCTGCCGCTCCCGCAGCTCCTGGATGCGCAGTGGTACCGGCTCTCCTGGTGGCGGCTGGCCCGCACCGAGCTGAACTACCGGCGCTTCTTCACCATCTCCGAGCTGATCGGGGTCCGCGTCGAGGACCCCGAGGTCTTCCGGGCGACGCACGCCACGGTGCTGCGGCTCCTCGAGGACGGGGTGATCGACGGGCTGCGCATCGACCACCCGGACGGGCTCGCGGACCCCGCGGGCTATCTGGCGCGGCTGCGGCAGGCCACGGGCGGGCGCTGGACGGTCGTGGAAAAGATCCTCACGGAGGACGAACGGCTTCCGGACAGCTGGGCCTGCGCGGGCACCACGGGCTATGACGCGCTGCGCCACATCGATGGGCTCTTCGTGTGCCCGGAGGGCGCCGACCGGCTCTTCGGGGTCTACCGCGACGCCGTCGCACCACTGGCCGACCGCGGCGGCGACTGGGAGGAAACGGTACGGCAGGCCGCGTACGAAGTCGTCACCCACGAGCTGTCGGCCGAGGTCGACCGCTTGGTGCGTACGGCGGCACGCATCAGCGAGCGCGCGCCGCACCACGGCGATCACGCCCCGTGGGCCCTGCGCCGTGCCCTGCACGAACTGCTCGTCCGGCTCCCGGTGTACCGCCCGTACGCGGACGACCCGTGGTGCGTGGAACGGGACGCCGCAATGCTGTCGGCAGCCGCCGAGGGCGCGGCCGCCGCCTTCCAAGTGCGCGAGGAGGCCCGCTCCGTGGCGCTCGTGCGCGACCTCGCGCTGGGCCGCCTGCGGAACGGCTCAGGGGACGACAGCGCGGACCACGACGACTTCTCCGCCCGCTTCGCGCAGACCGCCTCCGCGCTGCACGCCAAGTCGGTGGAGGACCGTGCGTTCTACCGGTACACGCCGCTGCTGTCCGCCTGTGAGGTCGGCGGCGACCCCGGGGCGCCCGCCGTCACGGTGGCGGCGTTCCACGCCTTCTGCGCCCGTCTGCAGGCGACCTGGCCGGCCTCCGGCACGGTGCTGTCCACCCACGACACCAAGCGCAGCGCCGACGTCCGGGCCCGCCTCGCCGCCGTCAGCGAGTGCCCCGAAGGCTGGCGCGAGGTACTGACCCGGCTGAACGCCCACACGGCCCGCACGATGGACGGCATCGAACCCGATCCGCAGATGGCGTGGACGGCCTGGCAGACGGCGTTCGGACTGGCCGGCACCGTCACGCCCCCTTCTCGCGTGGCGGTCGTCCCTGCCTGCGGGCCGGCGCTCGTCCCGGAGCCGGCGGGCGACGGCATCCCCTTCGAGCGGCTCGCGCCGGCCGTTCTGAAGGCCGTGCGGGAGGCCGGGCTGTGCACCACGTGGACCGAACAGAACACGTGGTACGAGGAGTCGGTCACGGAATTCCTGGAGGCGGGCCCGTGCAGCCCCGCGGCCGCCGCCGAACTGGCCGCGTTCGCCGACGAGCTGTCCCCCTTCATCCGCGCCAACGTGCTCGGCGCCGCGCTGCTGCACCTCACGATGCCCGGCGTTCCCGACCTCTACCAGGGCACGGAGCACGAGTACTTGGCGCTCGTCGACCCGGACAACCGCGCCCCCGCGCGTTTCTCACCCGAGTTCCTGGCCGACGTGGACGGCGGCGGGGACGGCAGCGGCGGCCCGGCCGGCGACCTGCACGGCACGCCGGGGCTCTCCGCCGAGAAGCTGCGGCTGACCGCCACGGCGCTGCGGCTGCGCCGGGCGCACCCGGAGTGGTTCGGCCCGCAGGGCTCGTACCGGCCGCTGCACGCCGCCGGCGACCCGCACGGCCACTGTGTGGCCTTCGCCCGCGCCGACCGCGCGGTGACCGTGGCCACCCGGCTCTCGCTCCGCCTCGCCGAGTCCGGCGGCTGGCAGGCGGCCGCCCTCCGGCTCCCCGACGCGTCGAGGACCTGGCGCGACCTGCTCACCGGACGCGACTTCGAAGGCCCCGCGGTTCCGCTGGCCGACCTCCTGGACCGGTGGCCGGTGGCCCTTCTGGTGCTCAGCGCCCCGTGAGCACGTAGGCCACGCTGCCGAAAGTGACGTGATCACCGGGGTGGACGGCGACCTCACCGAGGACGCGACGGCCGTTGACGAACGTGCCGTTCATGGAGCCGAGGTCGCGCAGCAGCCAGACGTCGCCGGAGGTGCGGAGCTGGGCATGGGAGCGCGAGACCGTGTCGTCGTTCAGGCGCAGACCCGCACCCGGGGCGCGGCCTATCAGGAGGGGGAACGGCCCGGGGTCCGGCAGCAGCAGCTTGGGGAGGCGCTCCGTGCGCCATGCCCTGCGGACCATGAGGTGGAAGGCGGACGCCTTGCCCACCGCGCGCAGCACGGCGCCCTCGAAGCGGCCACGCGTGGCCAAGTCTCCGGTCGCGCGGTCCAGTTCGCTGCGGTGCCGTGCGGTGAGCACCAGCTCCAGGCGGCGCAGAAAGGTGTCCTGGGACAGCCGCCCGTCGGCCGCGCCCTCGCGCAGCAGCGCCAGCGCGCGATCCCGCTCGGCATCCGACAAGCGGGCCGGTCGTGCCGGGAATTCGAGCGATGTCATGACCCGATTGTCCGGCGAGTTCCGGCCTTCTGTCCAGGCAGCACCCGGAGCACCGGAAATTCGCTCGCGCCGCGTACCGAGGGGCGGTTAGTGTTCGGCACGTGAACGGCCCGCGGCAGGCGGGCCGGTGAGGCGGAAGGAGGCGGAACGGCATGTACGGCACGGCCATCGATCTGTTCGCGCGCTCCGGCGCCGCCCGCCGCACAGGCTGACGGGGCGTCGGGAGCGTGCCTCCCGAGAGGACTCGTACACCCATGACCGACCTGGTCATCCGCGCGCTCACCGAAGGCGACGCGCAGCTCTTCCACACCCTGCACGACCCCACGGCCTCGCTCCTGGGGCACGACCGCTTCGGCCGGCCGTACGCCACGGTCGCGGCCGGCGGCGAGTACCGCCCCGACTGGACGTGGGTCGCGCTGCGCGACGGCGTCGTCGTGGCGCGCGCCGCGTGGTGGGCCGGCCCGGACGACACCCGCCCGATCGCCCTGGACCGGCTGGACTTCGCGCCCGGCGAGGGCGCCGCGGCGGCCGAGCTGCTGCGCGCCGCATCGTTGTCGGCCGAATACGTCCTGATGCTGCCGCCCGGCTGGCGTGCGCAGCCCGACGTGCGGGCCGCCGCCGAGGCCCGGATGGCCGTCGTACGGGCCGCCGGGCTGCGCCCGATGGTCGAGCGCTTCCGGTACGACTGGACCCCCGAGTGCGGCGTGCCCGCGGCCCCGGGGCGGCTGGTCTTCCGGCCGGAGCCGGACGACGAGGTGATCCTGGACGTGCTGCGCCAGGTGGAGCGCGGTTCGCTGGACGCGCACGCGCGGCAGGCCGTCGCCGCGGGCGGCGTGGAGCAGGCCGCGCGCGAGGAGCTGGAGTTCTTCCACTGGTGCCCGTCGCCGCGCGACTGGTGGCGGGTGGCGTACACCCCCGAGGGGAAGGTCGTCGGGCTGCACGTTCCGGCACGCAACCACACGTCGCCCGTAGTGGGCTTCATCGGGGTCGTCCCGGCGCAGCGCGGCCACGGCTACGCGTACGACCTGCTGGTCGACTGCACGCGCCATCTGGCCGCGCTCGGCGTGGACCGGATCGTCGCCGAGACGGACCAGCACAACACCCCAATGGCGGCGGCATTCGCCAAGGCGGGGTACCCCGTCACCCAGGAGCGTGCTTTCTTCGACGGGTAGGCGCAGCACGCAGGCGCGTCGGTGCCCACGGGGGCGCGTCGCGGTGGTGTGACGAGGAGGGAGAGGCCACGTGCTCTTCGAGGTGTGGGCACCGGACGCCGGTCGGGTGGAGCTCGTACGGGAGGGGCGGACCGTCCCCATGGAGCCCGGCGCCGCGCGCCCCGGCTGGTGGCGGGTTGAGGTCCCGGCCGGCCACGGGGACCGGTACGCCTTCCGGCTGGACGGCGGCGAGCCGCTGCCCGACCCGCGCGCGGCCCGGCTGCCGGACGGCCCCGGCGGCCCGGCCGCGGTCGTGGACCACGCCCGGTACGCCTGGCGGCACGACTGGCCGGGCCGCGGCCTGCCCGGCGCGGTCCTCTACGAGCTGCACATCGGGACGTTCACCCCCGGGGGCACGTTCGATGCGGCCGTCGAGCGGCTGCCGCACCTCAAGGAGCTCGGCATCACGCACGTCGAGGTGATGCCGGTCTGCCCGTTCCCCGGTACGCACGGCTGGGGGTACGAGGGCATCGCCCCGTGGGCGGTGCACGAGCCGTACGGGGGCCCGGACGGGCTGAAGCGCTTCGTGGACGCCGCGCACGGCCTCGGGCTCGGCGTCGTCCTGGACGTCGTGCACAACCACCTCGGCCCGTACGGCAACCACCTGCCCGCCTTCGGGCCGTACTTCACCGACACCCACCACACGCCCTGGGGCGCCGCCGTCAACCTCGACGCCCCCGGGTCCGACGAGGTGCGCGCGTACTTCCTGGGCAGCGCGCTGTCCTGGCTGCGCGACTACCGGATCGACGGGCTGCGCCTGGATGCCGTGCACGCGCTGCACGACACCCGGGCCCGGCACTTCCTCGCCGAGCTGTCGGAGGCGGTGGACGCGCTCGGCGCGCAGCTGCGCCGCCCGCTGTTCCTGATTGCCGAGTCCGACCTCAACGATCCGCGGACGACGGCGCCGCGCCCCTACGGGGGCCACGGCCTGCACGCCCAGTGGAACGACGACTTCCACCACGCCCTGCACGCCGCGCTCACGGGCGAGTCGCAGGGCTACTACGCGGACTTCGCGCAGGCCCCGATGGCGGCCCTCGCGACCACTCTGACCAGCGGCTTCTTCCATGCCGATACGTACTCCAGCTTCCGGGAGCGCAGGCACGGCGCGCCGCTGGACATACGCGCCACCCCCGCACACCGATTGCTCGGTTACACGCAGACGCACGATCAGATCGGGAACCGCGCGCTCGGCGACCGCCTTTCGGAGCAGCTGTCCCCCGGCCTTCAGGCATGCGCCGCGGCCCTCGTGCTGTGCGCTCCGTACACCCCGATGCTCTTCATGGGCGAGGAGTGGGGTGCGGGCACGCCCTGGCAGTTCTTCACCGACCACACCGACCCGGAGCTGGCGGAGGCGGTACGCAACGGGCGGCGCCGGGAGTTCGCCGCGCACGGCTGGCAGGCCGAGGAGATCCCCGATCCGCAGGACCCGGCCACCCGGGAGCGTTCCTGCCTGGACTGGAGTGAGTCGGAGCGCGCACCGCACAGCGCGCTGCTCGACTGGTACCGCACGCTCCTCGCACTCCGTCGCGAGTTCCCGGCCCTCACGGACCCGGACCTGACCCGTACGCGGGTGGCGTACGACGAGGAGGAGCGGTGGCTGCGGCTGGACCGGCTGACGCCCGAAGGTCCGGGGAGCGTGCACCTGGCGGTGAATCTGCACCCCACCCGTACCGCCGCTGTCCCGCTGCCGTACGAGGCCGCACAGACGCTCACAGGCCGCCCTGCGCCCCCGGAACGGGGCGCGGACGGCCTGCTGCGGCTGGAGCCCGCTGCGGTGGCGGTGCTCAGGTCCTGACGGGTCCTGACGGTGCCTACGCGGCGGCCGGCTCGCGGTCCTCCGGCTCGCCGTCCAGCTCGCGCTCGCTCGCCTCGACCGCGGCCTGCTCGGCGGCCAGGTCGAGGTTGCGGTTGAGCAGGTAGTACAGCCCGCCGCCGATGAGCAGGCCGGGCACGAAGGACAGGTCCGCGCCGCCCAGGGCCTTGGCGACCGGGCCCTCGAAGGCGTGGGTCGCGAAGAACGGGATCATCGTGACGAAGCCGACGGCGTAGGAGACGATGCCGCGCCAGGACCAGCGGCCGTAGATGCCGCCGTTCGAGTCGAAGATCGCGGTGACCGCGTAGTGGCCGCGCCGGACGCAGTAGAAGTCCACCAGGTTGACCGCGGTCCACGGCACCAGGAAGTACAGCATCATCAGCACGAAGGTGTTGAAGCTGTGCATGTAGTCCTTCGGCAGCAGCATCGCGACGACGAAGATGACGACCCCGACGGCGGCGATGCCGGCGACCCGCAGCCGTACGGTCGGCTTGACCGTACGGAAGGCGTCCACGGCGCTGGTGGTGGTGAGCATCGCGCCGTACGCGTTGACGGCCGTGATGCCGATCAGAGCGACAGAGGAGACCACCACGGCGAAGGTGCCGAAGCCGGGCAGGATGTCGTTGCCGACCTGGCGGAGGCCGGTGATCGCGCCCGGGTCGGGCAGCGCGGAGGCCAGCAGCGCGCCGAGGGACATCAGCCAGACGGCGGAGCCGGCCGCGCCGGCGTAGGTCCACCAGATGACCTTGCGGGCCGAGACGTCGCGCGGCAGGTAGCGCGAGTAGTCGGAAACGTAGATCGCGTAGCTGATCTGGTAGCCGGCCGCGGCGGAGAAGACGACCAGGAAGGAGGTCCAGGTCGAGCCGCCACCGGACGCGGCGGCGTGCGCGGTACTCGGGTCCAGCTGGACGAACGCCCCGATGGTGAGCACGCCGAAGACGGCGATCAGTACGTACGTCAGCCAGCGCTGGACAAGGTGCAGCAGATCGTGGCCGACGACCGCGAGAACGATCGCGAGGGCGATGATCAGGGCGTACCAGAGGGTGGTGCCACCGGGCAGGACCGTCTGCAGCCCCTCGGTGGCCAGCACCACATTGAAGACGTTGAAGCCGACGTACACGAAGACGACGGCGGCGAACGGCACGATTGCGCCGCGGGTGCCGAACTGGGCGCGCGACTGGATCATCTGCGGCAGGCCCATACGGGGGCCCTGGTTGGCGTGGAACGCCATGAAGAAGGTGCCGAAACAGGCACCGAGAATCACGGCCAGCACGGACATGCCCAGGCTCAGTCCCAGCTCGGGGCCGAGGAAGCCGGTGACCATCGTGGTGAGCACGAAGTTCCCGGTGAACCAGAACGGCCCCTGGTGCCAGACCTTGCCGTGGCGCTCGCGCACGGGCACATAGTCGATCGATCGTTGTTCGATGACCCTGGGGGCGGCAGCCATGGGTCCTCCTCTGGTGGTGCGGTGATCGGCTTGGGGGGCCGTAGTACGGGGACGATGGGGCCTGCG
>NZ_NHSG01000333.1:0-3952 GCF_020024005.1 Streptomyces purpurogeneiscleroticus | reverse complement strand
TGGTGGGCCGGGTCTCGGCGCGAGCGAGCAGGATGCGGCGGGTGGGCGCGGGCACATCGGAGGCGAAGGGCAGCAGGCGGACGTCGCTGCGGCGGCTGGTGAGGGCGAGCCGGGGCGCGAGCGCGATGCCCAGCCCGGCAGCCACCATGGCCTGCGCCTCCTGGTAGTCGTGCGAGGCGTAGGCGATGCGCGGCTCGAACCCGGCCTGACGGCAGCTGCGGCGCAGTACATCGGCAACAGGGTGGTTGTCTGCTCGGATGATCCATTCCTGGTCGGCGAGGTCGCTCAGGCGCACGGAAGGATGGGCGCGCAGGGGCGAGTCCGCCGGGACCACCAATACCGTGGGGTCGTCGAGCAGATGGGTGAGGGCGAGCGCCGGGTCTTCGATGCGGTTCCAGCCGTAGTCCCACAACAATGCCTGCTCCACCTCGCCGGTGTGCAGCATCTCGCACAGCTCGGCCAGGACCCCTGCATGCACTTCGATGCGGACGCCTGAATGAAGGCGGCGGAATCGGGTGAGTGCGAGCGGCAGGAGCGAAGCGCTCGCGGTGGGAAACGAACCGAGCCGCAGTGTGCCCTGGTCGAGGTCGGCGAAGGACTCCAGGTCGGCCTGGGCGGCGCGCAGCTCGCGGCGGATCGCCTGCCCGCGTTCGGCCAGTGCGGCGCCGGCCGGCGTGGGGCGGATGCCACGCGGCAGCCGCTCCACCAATGGCTGTCCGGCCTCGCGTTCCAGCAGGGACATCTGCTGGGAGGCCGCGGAGGTGGTCATACCCAACGCTTCCGCCGCGGCGGTGAGCGAGCCGCGCTCGGCGGCCTCGGTGAGCAGCAGGAGACGGCGCACGTTCAGCATGGCGGCGAGTTTAGCTGAGCTAAACCCAGGTGAAGCAGACTGCCATTGTGCCCAAGTCATGCCTCTGCGAGTGTCTTCGCATTCGCCGGGGCGGTTCATCGATTGGCAATGCGCCCGTAACCGTTTCCCGGCCCTTTCCCCGCGTCGATCGAGAAAGAGCCTCAGACGTGCACACTCCCGCGACCCTGGTCCGCGGTGGCACCAGCAAGTGCTGGCTGTTCCACCAGGTCCATGTCCCCACCGAGCTCGGCGAACTGGAGAAACTGCTGGTCGCCGCCTACGGTGCCACCGATCCGGTGGAACTCGACGGCGTCGGCGGTGCCACTCCCACGACCTCCAAGGCCGCGATCGTCAGCGCCTCGCCCGAGCCCGGCACGGACATCGACTACCTCTTCGCCCAGGTCGGCATCGGCACCGGCTCGGTGGAGTGGACGAGCAACTGCGGCAACTGCGCCACCGGTGTTGCCCTGTACGCGGTCGCGAAGGGCCTGGTGCCGATCACCGGAGATCGGACGCGCGTGGTGATGCGCAACATGAATACGGGCGCGGTGCTCGAAGGGCTCGTGGACACCACCGGTGGTGTGGCGCACGACTTCGGCGACCAGACCGTACCGGGCACCCGGGCCGGCGGCGTCGCGGTCGGGCTCACCTTCCGCGACCCGGCCGGCCGCACCACCGGCTCCCTGCTGCCCACCGGGCTGACCGCACAGGAGCTGCAGGCCGGTACCGCGAATCCCCTTCTGGTGAGCATGGTGGACGCCGGGGCACCGGTCGTGCTCATCGATGCCACCAGTGCGGAACGCACCGGTTCCGAGACCCTGGAGCAGATGCGTACGGACACACCGTGGCTGCGCACCGTCCGTCACACCGCCGCACCGCTGATGGGCCTGCTCAAACCGGGCGAGGAGCCCGGCGACGCGGTGCCCAAGGTGGGGCTGGTCGGCCGACCGGTCCCGTACACCACCACGCTCGGCGAACGCGTCGCGGCCCAGGACTACGACGTCTCGGTACGCATGCTCACCATGAACGCCCCGCACCCCGCGATCGGCCTGACCTCCGCCGTCGCCATCGCGGCCGCGGGTCTGCTGGAGGACTCCGTGGTCTCCCGGGCCGCGGGCGGTCCGACCGCTGAGTGGCTTCGCCTGGGCACCCCCGCCGGCGTGATCGCGGTCCGCTGCTCGGACCTGCGGGACGGCCTGCCGGGCCGGGTCACCGTACAGCGGGCGGCGCGGCTGCTCGCCGACGCCCGTATCTACGTACCGGAACCAGGGCGGCCACAAGCGGCCTGAACCGGAACGACTTCCACACCCACACCCACACCCACACCCCCACCCGCACCCGGGGCCTGTTCCCAGTCCCCCGCCCCGGGGTAACCTCGCGCCCTCGGGGCGCGCCATCCTGTCCCCACCGCACCAAGGACAATGATGTCTACTGAAGCGATCTCCATAGGCGCGCTGCTGGTCATGTTCGTGGTCGGCACGATTCTGCCGATCAACCTGGGCATCCTCGCCTTCGTCGCCACCTTCGCCGTCGGCACCGTCTCACTCGGCCTCACCGAAGACGAGATTTTCGAGGGCTTTCCGGTGGACCTTTTCGTGACCATCGTCGGGGTCACCTACCTCTTCTCCGTCGCGCGCCGCAACGGCACCATCGACTGGCTCGTCGCGGCCGGAGTGCGACTGGTACGCGGCAAAGTGGCGCTCATTCCCTGGGTACTGTTCCTGGTCGCCGCGACGCTCACGGCATTCGGCACCTTCACCCCGGCCGCCGTCGCGATCCTCGTACCGATCGCCATGAACTTCGCCCACCGCTACAAGATCAACCCGCTGGTGGCCGGCATGATGGTGATCAGCGGCGGGCACGCGGGCGCCTTCTCCCCCCTCGCCGTCTCCGGTGCCCTCGTACTGGGCCTGGTCGACGACACCACACTGCACGTCTCGCCCGTGGCACTGTTCACCGCCAGCTTCGTGATCAACCTGGTGCTGTCGCTCCTCACGTACGTGCTCCTCGTCAAGCGCCCCGCCCCGCTGGCCGACACGGCACACGAGACGGCTGCCGACGAGAACCCCGCCACGTTCGGCAGACCGGACTGGCGTCAGTGGCTCACCCTCGCCTGCCTGCTCGCGCTGGTGGTCGGCGCGCTCGGCTTCCGGCTGGAGATCGGCTTCCTGGCCCTGGTGGCCGGCGCCCTGCTGGCCCTGGTGGACATGGAACGGCAGGAGAAGGCCGTGGACGGCATCAGCTGGTCCACCCTGCTGCTGGTCGCGGGCATGATGACGTACATCGCCATGCTGGAGAAGGCCGGAATCATCGAGGACATCTCCCACCACGCCGCCGGCCTCGGCGCACCGCTCCTCGTGGCCCTGGTGCTGTGCTTCACCGTGGCCATCACCTCGGCCTTCGCCTCCTCCACCGCAATCCTCACCGCGATCATCCCCCTCGCCGTGCCACTGCTGCTCTCCAGCCCCCTCAGTGCCGCCGGGCTGATCGCGGCGCTCGCGGTATCCACCACGATCGTCGACACCTCCCCGTTCTCCACCAACGGCGCCCTGGTCCTCAGCAACGCCCGCGGTGTCGACACCCGCCGCTTCTACCGTCAGGTCATCGGTTACACCGGCAGCATCGTCGCCCTCGGCCCCGTCGTGGCGTGGGGAGCCCTGGTCCTGCCCTGGTCATAGCCGGGGCAGGACGCCTCAAGGCTCCTGGAGGCAATGCCTTTCGATGCGCGGAGGGCTGGCCTGCGCCGGCGGATTGTCAGCCGGCGCAGGCCGGTCAGGGTGAGGAATTCGCTGCGTGATCGGGCGTCCGTACACAGCAGGCCCAGGAGTGTGGAGGTCATCGTGGTGGTACCGGTGGCCTCCACGCCGCGCAGGGTCATGCAGGTGTGCTCGGCCTGGATGACCACCCCAACGCCCTTGGGCTCCAGTTGGGGTCTGCAGCCAGTCCGCGACCTGTTTGGTCCTGTTTGGTGAGGCGCTCGAAGAACGCACCCAGCTGCGCCACGCGACGCAGCACGACGACACTGAGCCCGCGACCGAGACCGGGACCGGGGCCGGGGCCGGGGCCGGTCCCGGTCTCGGTCGCGGGCTCAGTGTCGTCGTG
>NZ_NHSG01000332.1:0-39001 GCF_020024005.1 Streptomyces purpurogeneiscleroticus | reverse complement strand
CTGCAGCGCGGCGGCCTTGATGGACACGCCGTGCCGCTCGGTCAGCTCCCGGATGCGCCGGACGGTCTCCAGGATGTGGGCCGGGGCCTTCTGGTACTCGAAGTGGGTACCGCCGGCCAGGACGCCGGAGCTGTAGGGGCCGCCGACGACCATGTCGACGCCCTGCTCCTGCGCCGCGGGCAGCAGGCGCTGCAGCGCCTGGCGGTGGTCCAGCAGGGTGTAGCGGCCGGCCAGGAGGAAGCCGTCGGGGCGCGGCTCGTCCAGGGCGAGGGTGAGCTCGATGGGCTCGACCCGGTTGACGCCCAGGCCCCATGCCTTGATCACGCCCTGGTCGCGCAGCTCGTCCAGGACCCGGAAGGCGCCGGTGCGGGCGGTCTCGAACTGGGCGAGCCAGCGGTCGCCGTGGAAGTCCTGGGCGACGTCGTGCACCCAGACGATGTCCAGCCGGTCGGTGTTCAGCCGCTCGAGGCTGTCCTCGATGGAGCGCTTGGTGGCGTCGGCGCTGTAGTCGTCCGTCACCTTGTTGGGACGGCCGTGCTCGAACAGGCCGCCCTTCTCGCCCAGGTCGCGGGTGGCGGGGTCCTCCACCTCGTCGTGAATGATCCGGCCTACCTTCGTGGACAGGACGTAGGAGTCCCGCGGCTGCCGGGACAGCATCTCGCCGAGCCGTATCTCGGCCAGGCCCGCGCCGTAGATCGGGGCGGTGTCGTAGTAGCGGATGCCCTGGTCCCAGGCGGCCTGCAGGGTGGCCTGCGCCTCGTCCTCGGGGATGGCGCGGAACATGTTGCCCATGGGGGCGGTACCGAAGCCCAGCGAACCGGGCAGCAGGTGGGTGAGGCTCATCGGGAGCTCCCTCTCGTACGTAGTGCGGAGACGCCGTGGTCGGCGTCGGGATCAGGGCAGGATGGAGTCGACGTAGCCGCCGTCGACGCGTACGGCGCCGCCGGTGGTGGCGGAAGCGAAGGGCGAGGCGAGGTAGACGACCAGGTGGGCGATCTCCTCGGGCTCGATGAGTCGCTGCAGCAGGGACTGCGGGCGGTACTTGACCATGAACTCGTGCTGCGCTTCGTCCCAGGGCAGCTCGTCGCCCACGAGCTCGCGGACGAACCCTTCGACGCCGCCGGTGTGGGTCGGTCCGGCGATGACGGAGTTGACGGTGACGCCGGTGCCGGCGGCGTCCTTGGCGAACCCGCGGCCGACGGCGAGCAGCGAGGTCTTCGTCATGCCGTAGTGGATCATCTCGGCGGGGATGACCACGGCCGAGTCGCTGGCGAGGTTGAGGACGCGCCCCCAGCCCCGTTCCTTCATGCCGGGCAGGTAGGCGCGGATGAGCCGGACGGCGGAGAGGACGTTGACCTCGAAGTAGCGGCGCCACTCGGCGTCGTCGATCTCCAGCGGATCGGCGGAGCCGAAGATGCCGAGGTTGTTGACGAGAATGTCGACCGCGGGGACGGCGTCCACTACGGCGGCGGCGCCCTCCTCCGTGGCCAGGTCGCCCACGGCGCCGGTGACGTCGTCGCTGCCGGCTGCGGCGCGTACGGTGCGGATGGCGTCCGCGACCCGCTCCTCGCCGCGGCCGTTGACGACGACGCGCGCTCCGGCGCGGGCGAGGCCGATGGCGATGGCGTGGCCGATGCCCTGCGTGGAGCCGGTGACCAGAGCGGTGCGGCCGGAGAGATCGATCTGCATGGTGGGTTCCTCTCGTCGAGGCTGTGGTGCTGCTGCGGCGGTGCCGGCGTCCGGGTCAGTTGAGGGTGTCGGGGTCCGGGCCCGTGCGCAGACCACGGTCCAGGCCCGTGAGGGCGGCCAGGTCGGCGGCGGTGAGCTCGAAGCCGAAGACGTCGAGGTTCTGCCGGATGCGGCCGGGGGTGACGGACTTGGGGATCACGACGTTGCCGGTCTGCAGGTGCCAGCGCAGCACGACCTGTGCCGGGGTGACGCCGTGCGCCTCCGCGATCCGCACGATCGCCTCGTCCCCGAGGACCGCGCCCTGGGCGAGGGGGCTCCATGCCTCGGTGGCGATGCCGTGCTCGGCGTGGAAGGCGCGCAACTCGGCCTGCTGGAGGCCGGGGTGCAGCTCCACCTGGTTGACCGCCGGGGTGATGCCGGTGTGCTCCAGGAGCCGCTGCAGGTGCGGGATCTGGAAGTTGGAGACGCCGATGGCCCGGGCACGCCCGTCGGCGAGGATCTTCTCCAGCGCCTTGTAGGTCTCCACGTACAGGTCGCGGGCCGGGGTGGGCCAGTGGATGAGGTAGAGGTCTACGTGGTCGAGGCCGAGCTTGGCCAGCGAGGCGTCGAATGCGGCCAGGGTCCGGTCGTACCCCTGGTCCTCGTTCCACAGCTTGGTGGTGACGAACAGGTCCTCGCGGGGCAGGCCGGAGGCGGCGATGGCCTTGCCGACACCGCGCTCGTTGCCGTAGATCGCGGCGGTGTCGATGCTGCGGTAACCGGCCTCCAGGGCGCTGGTGACCGCGGCGGTGGTCTCCTCGTCGGGGACCTGGAAGACACCGAAGCCCAACTGGGGCATGGTCACACCGTTGTTGAGGGTCACGTTCGGCACGGAAGTCATCGGGGGCCTTTCGGTGGTGCTGTATTGCGGGAGAGTGGTGCTGCAGTGCTGCAGTGCTGCAGTGCTGCAGTGCGGGAGTGGGGCCGGTCAGAGCGCCTGGAGGGCGGCCCGGGCGAAGCCGTGGTCCTGCTCGGGGGCGCCGCCGCCGAGGCCGAGGGCGCCGATGAGCTGCCCGTCGCGGTGGACCGGCACGCCGCCGGCGATGAACAGCAGGGGCTTGTCCAGCGCGGTGGGCAGGGAGTGGAAGGGACCGTCCGGCTTGACCAGGTCGACCAGGTCGGCCGTCGGCGCGTTCAGCTGCAGGGCGGTGTACGCCTTGGCCGTGCTGGTTTCACCGGAGATGAGGACGGCGCGCTCGTCGCGGCGGAAGGCCAGCAGGTTCCCGCCGGCGTCGAGGACGGTGATGCTGACGGGGACGCCCGCCTCATCGGCGGCGCGGCGAGCGGCGAGGACGAGGGTCTCGGCGTCGGCGGCGGTCAGCGGGGTCACGGTGGTGGTGCTCATGGGAACTTTCCTTGTGTGCGTGGGGGCTGTGGTCGGTGTGCCGGTCAGGAGCGGCGGTGTGCCGGTCAGGAACGGGCAGTTCCCGTAGCGGCGGGAACGGCGCTCTCGGGGGAGACCGCGGCGGGATCGGGGTGCGCCGGGGCGGACGCCGCGGTGGGGTCGGCGTTCGTCGGGGCGGAAGCCGCGGTGGTACGGGCGGGCCGCAGCTCCAGCCGGTGCGAGATGACGGCCAGTACCAGGGCGGCGGCGGCCAGTACGGCCCCGACGGCGTTGGGTGCGGTGTAGCCGAGGCCCGCGGAGATCACCAGGCCGCCGAGCCAGGCGGACAGGGCGTTGCCCAGGTTGAAGGCGCCGATGTTGACGGCCGAGGCCAGCGTCGGTGCGCCGTGGGCGTGGTCCAGTACGCGCTTCTGCAGCGGCGGTACGGTGGCGAAGCCGAGGGCGCCGATGAGGAAGACGGCCACGACGGACGCGGCCTTGCCGGAGGCCAGGAAGGTGAACAGCAACAGGACCAGCGCCAGGCCGCCCAGGGCGGTGTAGAGCATGGGCATGAGCTTGCGGTCCGCGAAACGGCCGCCGATGAGGTTGCCTGCCACCATGCCCAGCCCGAAGACCACCATCAGCCAGGTGACGGAGGACTCCGCGAAGCCGCTGACCTCGGTCATCATCGGTGCGATGTAGGTGATCGCGGCGAACACGCCGCCGAAGCCGAGGACCGTCATGGCCATGGCCAGGACGACCTGGGTGTTCTTGAAGGCGGCGGCCTCGTGCCGCAGCTGTACGCCCTTCGGCTTGGGTACGTCGGGTACGAGCTTGGCGACGCCGGCCAGGCCGACGATGCCGAGGGCGGCCACGATCAGGAAGGTCACGCGCCAGCCCGCGCTCTGGCCCACGAACGTGCCCAGGGGCACCCCGACGACGTTGGCCACGGTCAGGCCGGTGAACATCATGGAGATGGCGCCGGCCTTCTTCTCCGGTGCCACCAGTTCGGCGGCGACGACGGAGCCGATGCCGAAGAAGGCACCGTGGGCCAGCGAGGCCACCACCCGGCCGATCAGCATGACGGCGAAGACCGGGGCGACGGCCGAGATGACGTTGCCGAGGATGAACAGGCCCATGAGCAGCATGAGCATGTTCTTGCGAGAGATCTTGGTGCCGAGGACGGTCATGATCGGTGCGCCGATCATGACGCCGAGGGCGTAGCCGGTGACCAGGAAGCCGGCCGTCGGCACGGACACGCCGAGATCCGCTCCGACCTGGGGCAGCAGCCCCATGATCACGAATTCCGTGGTGCCGATGCCGAAGGCTCCTATGGCCAGGGCCAGCAGTGCGAGTGGCATGACGAGGGTCCTTTGAGGTGCGGGACGAGGTTGCGCCAGCCCCCAACGAGCGGGAGCCCCTAATGAGCAGGAGCCTTTAACGGGCATGAGCGCCTTACATGCGTCGACAATAGTTGCACACGCGGGCTACTGGCAAATGCAGGTATAGTGAGATGAGTGATATGGGGGCAGGCAGCTGCCGGCGCCTCCGCTCGCACGATCCGACCGAGGGAGCTGTTCATGACCGCCACCGACCCGGCGATGACCGCACTGGCGCACAGCTGGTCGGCGCTCTCGCTGCTCCACGGACGCATCGAGGGCCAGGTCGAACGCGCGCTTCAGGCCGCACACCAGCTGAGCGCCCGCGAGTACTCGTTGCTGGACGTGCTGAGCCGGCAGCACGACGGCGAGGGCGGGCACCTGCAGATGCGGCAGGTCGCCGACGCCGTCGTCCTCAGCCAGAGCGCCACCACGCGGTTGGTGACCCGGCTGGAGGACCGCGGACTGCTCTCGCGGTACCTGTGCCCCACCGACCGCCGCGGCATCTACACCGACGTCACCGACGCCGGCCGCAGCCTGCTGGAAGAGGCCCGTCCCACTCACAACACCGCCCTGCGCGAGGCCCTCGACGAGGCGGCCACGGACCCCGTGCTCGCGCCCCTGGTCCAGGCCGTCGAGCAGCTGCAGGGCGGCGCCCAGCCGGTCTGACCTGCTGCCTCACGCGATCACTGCCGCGCTGCGGCACTCCCGGCTCGGGGTCTCGACCGTGAGTGGCACGTCGGCGGGAATCCTGGCGGGGAAGTCGTCGGGGGATGCGCCCTCGCCCACCGCTTGAAAAACAACGGAAGGGGCCCAGGACGACCGTGGTCGTCCTGGGCCCCTTCCTTACGAGCCGCCTTTGGGATCCGTCAGCGGGGTGCAGGGGTGGTGGAGGCGGCCGGTGACGTGGGCTTGCCGTTGGCGGCAGCGGTGTTGTCCTCGTTGCGCATCCAGACCGTGCGCTGGGGGAAGGGAATCTCGATGCCCGCGGCGTCGAGGGCTTCCTTGGCGCGACGGCGCATTTCGCGGGTGACGCCCCACTGCTTGAGCGGGGCGGTCTTGACGACGACGCGTACGACGACACCATCGGCGTCCAGCGACTGCACACCCCAGATCGACGGCTCCTCCAGGAGGACGTCCTGGAACTCCGGGTCCTGGCGCATGGCCTGACCGGTCTCTTCCAGCACGCTGTAGACCGTGTCCAGGTTGGCGTCGTAGGCCACGGAGACATCGAGGACCGCGCGGGCCCACTCCTGGCTGTCGTTCCGCACCCGTCGGATCTCGCCGTTGCGGATGTGCCACAGACCGCCGTTGAGGTCGCGGACCTGAGTGAGGCGGAGGCCGACGTGCTCGACCTCACCGACGGCCTCGCCGAGGTCGACGGAGTCACCGACGCCGTACTGGTCCTCGATCATGATGAGCATGCCGGACAGGTAGTCCGCGACCAGGCTCTGCGCGCCGAAGCCGATCGCCAGGCCCACCACGCCCGCGCTGGCCAGAATCGGGCCGAGAGCGATCCCGATCTGGTCGAGGATCATGGCCAGGCCCATGACGGACACGACGATGGTGACGATGCTGCTGAGCACCGCACCGATGGTGCGTGCGCGCTGCTGCCGCCGTTCGTTGGCGCGGGAGGGGTCGCGCTGCAGGACGGCGGGGCCGCGGCCGGTGCGGCGCGGCCCGTTCTCACCGTCACTGGGCTGCAGGATGCGCTGCACAGCGCGGTCGATCGCCCGCTTGGCCACCGCTCGTACGATGACCGCCCCCGCGATGATCAGGAGGATGCGCAGCGGCACGCCTATCAAGATGTCGACGTTGTCCTGGACCCAGGCCGGGACAGCGATCACCTGGCCGGGGACGTCGCTGCTCAGTACGTGAGACGCGGAGGCGTCTAGGGGTGACACGGGAGTTGCTCCAGACGATCGAGGTACGTGCTACTCGGCGCGTAGAACGTAGTTGTGCCTCTGAGCAAGGTCAAAAAAAGCCCAAGGAGTGATCAAGCAACGTGACGAAAGGGGCGCCCTACCGACGTCGACGTCGTTGCTTCCGGGCAGCGAGGTAGTGCTGCAGCAGCGCCCCCACGGCGGCCGGTTTCGATGCGCCCGCTTCCTCGTGCAAGAGCTTGCCGCCCTTGCTTCGCACATCCTCCAGTTGCAGTTCCTGTACGCGGAGGAAGGCGCGCAGGAAGGGTTGGTTCTCCACCGCCACCAGGTCGGGCAGGTCCCAGCAGGCGCTCAGGCCGGCGCTGACGGCACGAGCCTGAGCCTGGACGAGCTGCTCCAGCGCGGGTGCAGACGTCGGTGAGGGGTGCAGGAGGTCATCGACTTCGAGCCCGAAGTGTGCCAACTCCGCGCGAGGAATGCCGATCCGGCCCTGCGCGGCATCCTCGGACAGGTCTGCGAGGAAGTCGGCTCGTTGCATGGCCTCGATCAGGATGCGGCAACCGCGTTCGAATGCCTCAACTCGCTGTGCTTGTGCCGTCGGTGCGACCAACGACGCGGTGAGCATGAACGCGGGATACGAGTAGGCGTCCACGTATGCCTGGAAGTCGCTTTCGGCCTCGAAGCCCGTCCAGTCGGCCTCCAGGCGCGCGCCGGCCAGGAAACTCCGGACATGGGCCGGCAGTTGTGGGTGTCGCTCGGCGGTGTCGGCCAAAGCCCTGAGGACGGGCTGGTCGGACGTGCCGTGCTCCACTGCCTCTCCGGCCCGGCGGCCCCAGGAGCGGAGTGCGTCCCGTCGGGTGGTCACCTCACCCACGTCGATGCGTCTGTCGGTCTCGTGCATGAACGCCACAGCGGCGATGACGGACGGCTGGAGACGTGCGGGCAACAGCAGCCGAAGGGCCAAGAACTCCTGGAGCTTGAAGCGCCGAACCAGCCGGCGCTGGGCTTCGTAGTCCTGTCGCAGCAGCGGATCGTTGATGCCGGCCTCGGTCAGCGCGGTGGACCACTTGGTCAATGCTCTCCTCATTCTCTCGGTCCGGCGCTCCCTGGTCGCATCAACGGCGTAGGCGGACGCGCGAAGTCCTGAGCAGACTGCCAGGGCTGGTGAGAGCCTATGGGCGTGGCCGCAGACGCACCACGTCCGTGTACGTCACATTGTTCTCGCTACTGGCTTCGTTCCTGGAGGCGATATGAGCTGCGCCCTTCTCGTGATGGACGTCCAACGGGCCATCGTGGACGTCGCCGATGACGGGTCCGGATATCTGCCACGGCTGCGCAGGGCGATCGACGGGGCGCGGGCAGCGGACATGCCCGTGATCTACGTGGTGATCGCGCTGCGCCCGGGGTTTCCGGAAGTCGGCACGCGCAACAGGGCTCTCACCGCTATTGCGCGGGCCGGGCTCTACGTCGAGGGCGCCCCGGGCACCGAGATCCACCCCGAGGTCGCGCCCCGGCCGGGTGATGTGGTGGTCACCAAGAGGCGGGCGAGCGCGTTCTCGGGCAGCGATCTCGATGTGGTGCTGAGGGCACGTGGTATCGACAGCCTCGTGCTCACCGGCATCGCCACCAGCGCGGTGGTGCTGTCCACCCTGTGCCGGGCCAACGACCTGGACTTCGGTCTCACCGTTCTCTCCGACGCCTGCCTCGACACCGACCCGGAGGTGCACCGGGTCCTCATCGAGCGGTTGTTTCCGCAGTGGGCGGATGTCGTCACCGTCGACGACTGGGTCAAGGCGATCGCACCTCGGTAGCGGTGCGGCCGCGCTACCTCATCGGCCTGGTGGTGTGGGCCGGGTCGCTGGCCGCTGTCCTGCGGATGTAGGCGTCGAAGGCGTCCCGTTGGGCCTGCGCCTCGGCCATCTTGCGGCGGTTCATGCCCCGGCCCCGGGCGGCGATGTAGACCAGAACGCCGAGGAAGGGCAGCACGAGGACGAAGACGATCCAGCCCGCCTTCGCCCATCCGTTCAGCCCGTCGTCCCGGAAGACGTCCGCGATGACGTGGAACAGCAGGACGAACCACATCACCCACAGAAAGAGCAGGAACATGGTCCAGAAAGCTCCCAGAATCGGATAGTCGTAGGCGAGTGATACGGAACCGTTCATGATTCTCTTCTTCCGTTCGCCGTCCTGCCCTCATCTCGCGGCCGGGTGGGTCGTCGATGACGGTTCCCCGGCACGAGGTGCGGGGGTAGGCGGGCCTGGTGTCGGCACGTGGCCGGCGTACGCGTCTTCAGCCGGGGTCCGGGGCCCTTCTGTCTTTGACGGTAGGACTACTGCGCGGCGGGAGCCATAGGCCGATGTGCGTTACTTCGCGGACCTCACGGCCGACTGCGCGTGGTCGGCAGCCGGAGCCGCCGGGCCGCCTCCCCCGCGGTGGGTGAGGTACCGCGCTCACGTCGGTGCGATGCTTCGATCCGTGCACCAGGCATCCCGCGTTCCCGAGGAACCGAGAGGTCCGAGAGGACTGATACCTGCTGCGTACTGGGCCGGGAGGCTTTCGCGTGTGCTGCCCTTCGCCCGCCGTGTTGCGCAGCAGCTCGCGCGCGTCGGTGTCCTGGACAACGCGACGCGACTGGCCGCGCAGGCGTTCCTGACCGCACTGCCCATGCTCATCGCGATCGCCACGTATTCGCCGGAGATCGTACGGGCGGAGCTGCTCGAGTCGCTGCGCTCCATATTCGGTACGCCGAAGCCCGTCATGCGTCAGGTGGAGGCGGTGTACAACGGCGGTCCCGGAGCGCGGGAAACCTGGGGAGTCGTCGGCGTACTGGTCACACTCGTGTCCGCCACCGCCTTCGTCCGGGCCCTGCAACGGCTGTGTGAGCGGTCCTGGCAGCTGCCGCATTCGGGGATACGCATCGCGGTCTGGCGTTGGTTCGCCTGGCTCCTCGTGTGGACGACGGCGCTGGTGTGCCAGGGAATGCTGCGCACGGGCTTCGGCGCGGGCCTGCTACTGGCCGTCCCGCTCCAGGTGGTGGTGGCGGTCCTGGTGTGGTGGTGGACCCAGCATCTGCTGCTGGCCGGGCGGATCGGCTGGCGTCCCCTTTTCCCCGGGGCCCTGGTGACCGGCGGTGCCGTGGTGGCGTTCACCGGTGTGTCCGGGCTCTGGCTGCCGCGCTCTCTCGCACTGAGTGTGCAGCGCTACGGGCCGCTCGGCTCCGTCTTCACCGTGCTGTCCTGGCTCATCCTCTTCTTCACCACCGTCGTTGTGGGCATTGCCATGGGGTACGTGCTCGCTCAGACACGGCCCTTCCGCCGTGACGCGGACGGCCACACCCGTGACACCGACGGCCACACCCGGAGAAGGTGAGGCGCGGGCCGATGCGGGCGGCGACACTGAGGCATTCCCCGGAAGGCTGCGGAAGGGAGCGTCCGGATGACCACGGACACGAACCGCGCGGCAGGCGCGGCCGCCGCCGGCACCGTGCTCGGTGTCATCGCGACGCAGCAGCTGCTCATGGCGTACGACTCGACCGCCATGAACGTCGCCGTCTCCGACATCGTCACCGACCTCGACACCACCCTGACCGGCGTGCAGTCCGCCATCTCGCTCTACGCCCTGGTGATGGCCGCCCTGATGATCACCGGCAGCAAGCTCGGCAGCCGGGTCGGCCACCTCCGCATGTTCACGCTGGGCGCCACGGTGTACGGAATCGGCGCCCTGGTCACGGCGCTGAGCCCCAACCTGCCGGTGATGCTGGTGGGCTGGTCGTTGCTGGAAGGCATCGGCGCCGCCCTGGTCTTCCCCGCGATTCTCTCGATCGCCACCCTTGCCTTCACCGGCGCCCAGCGCACCCGCGCCCTCACTCTCATCGGCGCGGCGGCCGGCGCGGGAGCAGCGCTGGGCCCCGTTGTCGGCGGCCTGATCACGAAATACCTGACCTGGCGGGTCTCCTTCCTGATGGAGACTCTGATCACCGCGGTGGCCGTCGCCCTCGTCGTCCGCGATCGGAGCCTCCAGCAGAGGCCCGACCGGGCTCGTCGGCAGCCCTTCGACAGCGTGGGCGTCGTCCTCTCCGCGGTGGGCTTCGGCCTGATCGTCCTGGGCACCCTGCTGGCCAGCCGTTACGGGCTGCTCATGGCCCGCGAGGACGTCACCGTCCTCGGCCGGACAGTGCTCGACGCGGGCGGCCCCGCGCCCACGGTGGTACTGGGAGTGGCCGGTCTCCTGGTCCTCGCGGCATTCGGTTGGTGGGAGCAGCGCCTCGTACGGGCCGGGCGCGACCCGCTGGTCCGGATCGCGGTCCTGCGCGACCGCGGTGTACGGGTGGGCTCGCTCGCCCTCGCCGTCCAATTCCTCGTACTGGCCGGCTTGTTCTTCCTCGTACCGGTCTTCGTCCAGACCACACTCGGCTACGACGCCCTGGAAAGCGGACTCACCCTGCTCCCGTCCACGGTGATGCTCGTACTGGGCTCGATGGCCGGCGCCCGCGCCGTCGGCGAGGGGCGCACCACCCGCAAGCCGCTCATCATTCTGGGCTTCCTGCTGATCGCGGCCGGTACGGTACTGGTCGCGGCCGCCTTCGAACCGGACAGCTCCGGTCTGCGCATCGCTCCGGGCCTCGCCGTGGCCGGCCTCGGACTCGGCCTGTGCACCCTGTTGCCCGACCTCGTCCAGTCCTCGGCCGACGAGGAGACGGTGAGCGATGTCGCGGGCCTGTCGCGCAGTACCTCGTACCTGGGCCAGTCGCTGGGCGTCGCCCTCGCCGGCGCACTGATGATCGGCGTCCTGCTGAACACCGCCCTGGACTCGGTCCGCACCAGTGAAGTGCTGACCAGTAGTCAGAAGACCCAGGCGCAGCAGACGTTGAGCCACGGCGTACAGGCGACCGCGGTGAGCGACCAGCAGATCCGTACGGCGCTGGAGAAGAGGGGCGTGACCGGTGCCCCCGCCGACGAACTGGTACGGATCAACACGCAGGCCCGCGGGGACGGCCTGACCGCCGCCACGGTGGCCATGGGTGTCTTCGCACTCGCCGGTGCCGCACTCACGGTGCGGCTTCCGAGGACTCGGCTTCCGGGGACTCGACCGTGAAGACGTGGGTGCGCCAGGCGGCCAGGTCGACGAAGAGGCCGGAGCCGGTCAGTTCGCTGCCGGGGCGTTCGTAGCGGGTGCCGTCCAGCAGGTCCGTCAGCCGGCAGGCCGCCGTGCCGAGGTCGGGCCACGGTAGGCGGATCCTGGCCTGGGAGCTGTGCGCGGCGAGGTTGACGACGATGAGGAACGTGCCCGCGGTGCCCCGCCAGCTCCAGGCGAGCAGGTCGTGGTGGGTCGGATTGTCGGCCCAGCCCTCGCAGTGCAGCAGTTCCCAGTGTCCCGTGCGCATACCGCTCCGGTGCACGGCGGCCAGGAGCCGCTCGTGAAATGCCTGCAGTCCGGCGTCGGGCGGTTCCTCGGGGCGCCGGGTGAGGAAGACGGGCAGGCGCGTCCGGCGCCCGGTGAACTGGCCTTCGTGCCACAGCGTTGCGCCGGGCAGGGTGGCGATGGCGACGGCTGCCGCACGCTCCTCGGAAGGGCTCAGGAGCGACGCGGCCCGGGGCTCGTCGTGGTTCTCCAGGAACCGCACGAGACGCCGCTGGTAGCTCACGTCAGCGCGCAGGTGCTGGAGCACCGACACCGCCCGCTCGTGCAGCAGCCGGTCGTACAGCCGCTTGTCGTAGCAGTAGTCGAACCCCTGTTGCTGCAGGGCCCATTCGAGTTCCCAATACGCCTCGGCAATGAAGGCCATGTCGGGCCGGTGCCGCCGGACGGCGGTCAGAACGGTGGACCAGAACTCGGCATCCGGCGGCGGACCGGCACGGTGTCCCCACGTCCGTGCGAAGACGTCGTTCATCATCAGCATCGCCATGTCGCAGCGCACCCCGTCGCACATGCCGCCGATGCGCGTCAGCACGTCGGCCGTGGCCGCCCGCATGCCGGGCTGGAAGGCGTTGAGCTGCACCACGTCCGGCCAGGGCGGGAAGAAGGGGTCCCGGCCACGGGCGAAGACGTGCCCGCCCGATTCGAGGTAGGCGGCCGGGTCGCGGTGCAGGTCGTCGGGGGTCCCGCGGACGAAGTACTCGGGGTGTTCGGTCAGCCACGGACTGTCCGGCGCGACGTGGTTGGGTACGTAGTCGAGCAGCAGGCCGATGCCGCGGCCGGCGAGCTCTGCACGCGCGGAAGCCAGTCCCGCCGCTCCGCCGAGCGCCTCGTCGACGGTGTAACCGCGGACGCAGTACGGGGAACCGGCGATGTCGTCGTCCCGGACGTCCGGCAGGGCTTCGGCGAAGGAGCGGCGCAACCCGGGGTTCCGCAACGCGATGTCGCGGCCCACGTCGCTGCGTTCCCACACCCCCATGAGCCAGACGGCGTCGATGCCGTGCGGGGTGATGCGGTCCCAGGCGTCCTTCGGGACCCCGCCGAGGCCGACCCGGCGTCCGATGCTCCGCTGCACCTCGCGCAGCCACACGTGGGTGTTGACCTCGTGGATGACGGGCTGTTCCGGGAGTGGCCTCATCACGTCTCCTTCGTTGCCGGCCCGGCACGGAAGCTTTCGGGCGTGACGGTGCCGAAGAGCGCCATCAGTGTGGCGACCAGGCCGGTCCAGCCGGTCTGGTGCGCGGCGCCGATGCCCGCGCCGTTGTCGCCGTGGAAGTACTCGTGGAAGGAGAGCAGGTCGCGCCAGTGCGGGTCGTCCTGGAACTTCCGCTGACCGCCGTACATGGGCCGGTGCCCGTTCCCGTCGCGCAGGAAGAGCCGGGTGAGCCGGGTGGAGATCTCGCTCGCGACCTCGAACAGGTTCATCCGGACGCCGGAGCCGGTCGGGCACTCCACGGTGAGGTCGTCACCGTAGAACGCGTAGAGGTGCAGCAGCCCGCGGATGATGAGGGCGTTGGCGGGGAACCACACGGGCCCGCGCCAGTTGGAGTTGCCGCCGAACATTCCGGAGTCGGACTCGGCGGGCAGGTAGCCGACGCGGTGTTCCGTGCCGTCGACCCGGAAGGTGTAGGGGTGGTCGGCGTGGTACCGCGAGAGTGCCCTGATGCCGTAGGGGCTGAGGAACTCGTCCTCGGACAGCAGCCGTGACAGTACGCGGACCAGCCGCTTCTCGTCGACGACGGACATCAGCCGCGGACCGCCCTCGGCCCCTGCCAGTGCCTGGGCGAGGCCGGGGGCCAGGGAGGGGTGGCGGTCGACGAAGCGGCGCAACCGGTCGCCCAGGCCGCGCACGCCGGCCAGCTGCCCGGGCCGCAGCACGGTCGCCGCGCAGAGCGGCAGCAGCCCCACCATCGAGCGGACCTTCAGACGCGTCGCCTGCCCGTCCGGCAGCCGCAGCACGTCGTAGAAGAACCCGTCCTCCTCGTCCCACAGCCCGTCCCCGCCGGTGTGGTCCATGGCGGCCGCGATCCACAGGAAGTGTTCCGCGAACTTGAGGACGTGGTCCTCGTAGCCGGTGGGGTCGTGCCGGACCAGTTCCAGCGCGATCTGCAGCATGGTCTGGCAGTACAGCGCCATCCACGCGGTCCCGTCGGCCTGCTCCAAGTGGCCGCCGGTGGGCAGCTGCGCACTGCGGTCGAACACACCGATGTTGTCCAGGCCGAGGAAGCCGCCCTCGAAGAGATTGCGGCCGCTGGGGTCCTTGCGGTTGACCCACCAGGTGAAGTTGGTCAGCAGCTTCTGGAAGACGCGGTCCAGGAAGGCCCGGTCGGCGTTGCCCGTGCGCAGCTCTTCCAGCGTGTAGATGAAGTACGCCGCCCAGGCGTGGACGGGCGGGTTGACGTCACCGAAGTTCCATTCGTACGCGGGAATCTGCCCGTTGGGGTGCAGGTAGGTGTCCCGCAGGAGCAGTTCGAGCTGGTCCTTGGCGAAGGACAGGTCGACCACCGAGAGCGCCACGGTGTGGAAGGCCAGGTCCCACGCGGCGAACCAGGGGTACTCCCACTTGTCCGGCATGGAGATGATGTCGTCGCACGCCATGTGGAACCACGCGCCGTTGCGTACGGCGCGGCCCGGCGCGGTCCAGGGGTCGAGGCCGTGCCCGGCCAGCCAGGTCTCCACGTCGAAGGAGTAGTACTGCTTCGACCACAGCATTCCGGCCAGCGCCTGGCGCAGCACCCGCGCCTCGTCCTCGCTCGCCCCCTCCGGCGTCAGCTCCCGGTAAAAGGCATCGGCCTCGCCCCGCCGGTCGCGGAAAACCGTGTCGAAATCCCGGCCCAGCGGCATCGAGGAGCCGGCGGGGGAGAGGCGGAGCCGGACGGATTCGGCTCCGCCGGCCGGAATCGTCAGTGTGTAGTGTGCGGCGGCCTTGGTGCCTTCCCGCGCGGGGTTGACCGCCGTCTCCTCTCCGTTGACCACACAGCGGCCGATGCCGTCCTTCACGTACGGCGTGGGATTGGGCGTGCCCGACAGCCGCTCGGTGTTGGTCTCGTTCTCGGTGAACAGCAGCGGTACCTGTCCGCCGCACCGCAACTCGTAACTGCCCAGGGCCGGATGGTCGGCGCGGAGCGCGGTGGTCCCCGACGGACTGCGGGTCGCGAACAGCCGCGGTGCGGTGGCGCCTCCGCCCTCCTGCCAGGACCAGGTGTTGCGGAACCACAGGGTCGGCAGCAGGTGCAGGGTGGCCTCGTCGGGCCCGCGGTTCTCGGCGGTGATCCGGATCAGGATGTCCTCGGGCGACGCCTTGGCGTACTCGACGGTGACGTCGAAGTACCGGTCGTCGTCGAAGACCCCGGTGTCCAGCAGCTCGTACTCGAACTCGTGGCGTCCGCGTGCCTGGTTGGTCGCCACCAGGTCGCGGTACGGGAACTCGGCCTGCGGATACTTGTACAGGTACTTCAGGTAGGAATGGCTGGGCGTGCTGTCGAGGTAGAAGTAGTACTCCTTGACGTCCTCGCCGTGATTGCCCTCGCCGTTGGTCAGCCCGAAGGCACGTTCCTTGAGGATCGGGTCACGCCCGTTCCACAACGCGAGCGCGAAGCACAGCCGTTGTTTCTCGTCGCAGATGCCGCCGAGCCCGTCCTCGCCCCACCGGTAGGCGCGGGAACGCGCGTGATCGTGCGGGAAGGCGGACCAGGCATCGCCCCCGGCGCTGTAGTCCTCGCGGACGGTGCCCCACTGCCGCTCGCTGAGATAGGGGCCCCACAGCTTCTCCCGGCCGCGTGCGTCATCGGCCTGGCCGGTACGACCGGCTTTCGTCGAGGTGGTCATTCCGTACGCTCCTTGCCGACGGCGGGCCTGCACCGTGCCGCGTGACGGCCTCGGCCTGCTCTTCACAGGGCCGACTCCTTCCCATTCCGCCCCCGATCCGGCCGAGTTGCGTCACCCGCAGCGGGTGACCGGGTGCCTCTGCGATCATGGAACGGAAGCCCCTGCACGACTCTCCCCGACCCGTAAGGAGCGGCATGGACATCGGCGTCTTCATCCCCATCGGCAACAACGGCTGGCTCATATCGAAGAGCTCTCCGCAGTACATGCCGACCTTCGAGCTGAACAAGGCATTAGTGCAGAAGGCCGAGGAGCACGGGCTCGACTTCGCCCTGTCGATGATCAAGCTCAAGGGCTTCGGGGGCGAGACGGAGTTCTGGGACCACTGTCTCGAGTCGTTCACGCTGATGGCCGGGCTGGCCGCGGTGACCGAGCGGATCAAGCTGTACGCCTCCACGCCGATCCTCGCCCTGCACCCGGCGATGGTCGCGCGGATGGCCGTCACGGTGGACTCCATCGCTCCCGGGCGGTTCGGGGTCAACATCGTCACCGGCTGGGCGCCGGGTGAGTACACGCAGATGGGCCTGTGGCCCGGCGACGAGCATTTCGGCAACCGCTACGCACGGGCCGCCGAGTACGTCAGTGTCATGAAGGAGCTGTGGAGCGAGGGCGTCAGCGACTTCAAGGGCGAGTTCTACGAGATGGACGGCTGCGTGCTGTCGCCGCGGCCGGAGAACGGTCATATCGACATCGTCGCCGCCGGTCAGAGCAGTACCGGAATGCGGTTCGCCGCCGAGCACGCCGACTACAACTTCATTCTGGGCAGCGGGGTCAACACCCCGCTCGCGCTGTCGGACACCACCGCCGCGCTCGTGGACGCGGCGGAGGCGACGGGGCGCGATGTCGGGGCACTGCCGCTGTTCATGGTCATCGCCGACGAGACCGACGAGGCCGCCCGCGCGAAGTGGCAGGACTATCACGACCACGCCGATCTCGCCGCGCTGGCGTACATGGCGGGGGAGACGGCCGCGGACGCGACGGACGACGACTCGGCCACCGCCCGGACCATCTCGTTGCCCGAAGGCGCCGTGAACTTCAACATGGGCACGCTCGTCGGCTCGTACGAGACCGTGGCGAGGATGCTGGACGAGATCGCCGAGGTCCCCGGGACCAAGGGGATCATGCTGGTCTTCGACGACTTCCTCGAAGGAATGGAGAACTTCGGCACGCGCATTCAGCCGCTGATGAAGTCACGTTCGGAGCGTTCGGAGCGGTCGGAGCGGTCGGAGCGGTCCGGGTGGTCGGTGGAGACGTCGTGAGTCAGAGCCGGTAGATCTGTCCCGTCTGCGCCCCCTCCACCGACCGCACGTACGCCTGGGCGACACGGTCCGCGGACACCGAGCCCATGCCGGGGAAGTAGTCGCCGTAGCTGTCCAGGGACTCGGTGACGACGTTGGGGGAGACCGCGTTCACCCGCTGCGGGGCGATCTCGATCGCGGCGGCGCGGACGAAGGACTCGACGGCCCCGTTGGCCATGGAAGCGGCGGCGCCGGTGCGGATCGGCTCGTGGGTGAGTACGCCGGTGATCAGCGTGAAGGAGCCGCGCTCGGCTACGTGAGCGAGGCCCTGGCGGACCAGCTCGATCTGGGAGAGCGCCTTGCCGGTGAAGGCGGCCTGCCAGCAGTCGGGGCCGAGTTCGGCCAGCGGCTTGAACGGCGCCGAGCCGGCCGCGCCGACCACCGCGTCCAGCGGTCCGGCCGCCTCGTAGAGTGCGGTGATCTGCGCCGGGTCGGTGATGTCGAAGCGCAGGTCGCCCGAGGTACGGCCGACCGTTCGGACCTTGTGGCCGCGGTCGGTGAGGGTCCGGTGCACGGCGCTGCCGAGGGTGCCGCTCGCGCCGATCAGGAGGATGTTCTGCTGCCGGTTCGTCATGGCGGTCACGCTAGGCGGGCACCGCAGGGCCGGGGAAATGCCGTCTGCGCACTGCTTATGCTTGTCGGCTATGAATGTGGAGCTGCGTCATCTGCGGGCCCTGGCGGCGATCGGCGACGAGGGCACCCTGACGGGAGCCGCCCACACGCTGCACATCACCCAGCCCGCGCTCTCGCGCACCCTTGCCCAGCTCGAACAGCGCCTCGGCGTACGGCTGGTGGAGCGCACGACGCGCAGCCTGCGGCTGACCGAGCCGGGGACGAGGCTGTGGGAGAACGCGCACCGGATCCTCGGCCAGCTCGACGACGCCCTCGCCGACGCCGCCGGGCAGGCCGCGCCGCGCCCCCTGCGGCTGGCCTTCGCCTGGGCGGCGCTGGGCAGCCACACCGTGCCGCTGCTGCGCGCCTGGCGCGAGCGGTGTCCCGAAGTTCCGGTGCAGATCCGGCGGGCCGACGATCCGGCGGCGCTGCTCCGCCGCGGCGAGGCGGACCTGGCGTTCCTGCGGCTGCGTCCGGCGCCGGGCGACCCGCATGTGGTGCATCGCGCGCTGGCCCGTGAGCGCCGGATGGCCGCCGTGCCGGTGGGGCATCCGCTCGCGGACCGCGCGGAGGTGGATCTCGCGGAGCTGGGTACGGAGACGGTGGCGTTGTGTGCGACGGCCGCGACGACCAGCGCCGAGCTGTGGCCGGCGGGGCGGCGGCCGCGCACGGTGACCGTGCCGGGTGTGGACGAGTGGCTGACGACGATCGCGACCGGTGCGGCGGTCGGCGTGACGGCGGAGGGCACCGTGTACCAGCACCCGCATCCCGGCGTGCAGTACCTGCCGGTGCGCGACGCCGACCCGGTCACTGTCCACCTGGCCTGGCACGCGCGCCCGGCCCATCCGGCGGTCGATGCCTTCCGTCGGCACACGGAGCGGCACGTCTGGGAGAGCGGCCGACCCGCTTCCGCCGCCCTGTGACTCCGGCCCGGAGCCGGGCGGCGGGCACCCGGCCAGCAACTCGACCGCGCCGTCGCGGAGGATTACCCGCAGGTCCACGAGCCGCCGTCTCCGGCCGCCCCGGGCGACGAGCACTTGCGGCGAAATGACGATGCGTTCAGTCATGCGCGGCGGGCGGAATGAGCACCAGCTTTCCGGGGTGTTTCTTGCCGAGGAAGTCTTCCTGCGCGCGAGCAATGTCCGCGAGGGGGTACGTGCGAGAGACAACCGGCCGCACTTCGCCGCGTTCGATGTATCCGATGAGATTCTCGAATACTTCGTCCTCTTGGAACGTGCAGCCGAAGAGCGAAAGGTCCTTGAGATACAGCGTGCGCAGATCGATCTCCGCGAGCGGCCCTCCGATGGCGCCGGCGATGGCGTACCGCCCACCGGGGCGCAACAGTTCCAGCAACCGCGGCACCTGGGAGCCGCCCACGAGATCGATCACCACGTCGAGAGAGCCTGCGCCGAGGACGCCGACCAGGTCCGCGCCGCGATCAATGGTCCGATCAGCGCCCTGTGCCTTGACATCGGCAGCCTTCGCCGCCGAACACACGGCAATCACCGTCGCGCCCCGCCTCTTCGCGAGCTGCACAGCGGCGAGGCCCACGCCCCCTGAGGCCCCGGTCACCAGTACGCGCTCCGGCCCCACAGCGGCCCGGTGCAGCATGCCCTCCGCCGTGGAATAGGCACACGGCACAGCCGCGAGTTCCGCGTCGCTCCAGTCGCTGTGCACGGCATAGGTGTCCCGCGACGGAGCGACCGCGAACTGCGCGAACCCTCCGTCGCATTCGCTGCCGAAGGTCCAGCACTCGAACGGCCGGTACTCGACGGGCGTGCGCAGCATGTTCCGTACGAGGACTCGTTCGCCGATGCGCTCGCGCGGCACTCCCTCACCGGCCTCGACGATTCGGCCGCAGACGTCCGCACCCTGGATCCGCGGGAATTCGAGCGCCGTACCCGACCAGGTGGCGTCCACCTTGTCGACGGTGTCAAAACCGACTGCTCCGCCCTTTCCGGTCTCGGCGGTAACGGCCTTGGAATACCACCCGATCCGCGTATTGATGTCGGTGTTGTTGATCCCGGCGGCAGCGACCTGGATGAGCACCTCACCCGGCTCGGGGCGAGGAACGGGTACGTCCGTCCGGTACTGGAGCATTTCGATCCCGCCATGGCCCGTGAGGAGGACGGCGGTCATTGTGCTCGGCAACAAAATTCGGGTTCCCTTCACTTCTCCGCAGGGGAAGCCTGCGTCATGCGTCGATCACCAGATGGTCCCGCGGTTTCGAGCAGCAGAGCAGGATCTTATTGTTGGCGATTTCCCGGGGGCGGATACCGCCGTTGTGCTGCATGTCGACCGAGCCGGCGAGCAATGTGGTCTTGCATGTGCCGCACATGCCCCGCGTGCACGAGGCCGGCAGGGTGAGGCCCGCGCGGGACGCGGCGGCGAGGACGGGGGTGCCCGCGTCGCAGTCGATCGTGCGCCCGCTGCGGGCGAACTCGACCTTGTACCCCTGGCCGGACTGCACGGACTGCACGGACTGCACGGACTGCACGGACTGCACGGACTGCACGGACTGCACGGACTGCACGGTGTCGTGCTCGGGGACGGCCGGCTCTTCGAAAGTGAAGCTCTCCTCGTGGTAGCGGGCCATGTCGAAGCCCTCCGTGGAGAGCATGCGTCGCACCGCTTCCATGTAGCCGACGGGCCCGCAGGTAAACACCTCGCGGTCGAGGAAGTCCGGGGCGACCTCCCGGAGCATTTCCGTATGCAGCTGCTCGCCGCGGTCGTCGAGGACGTGGACCACACGGAAGTGGGGTGCGGTGGCCGCGATGAATTCGAGTTCGCGACGGAAGATGATGTCGTCGAAGGTGCGGGCGCTGTGGACGAACACCACATCAACGGGGTGCGCCAGGTCGTACAGCGTCCGGGTCATCGACATCATGGGCGTCACACCACTGCCCGCCGAGAGGAAGAGGTACTTCGGCGCCGGGTGCCGGACGAGGGAGAACCGGCCGAGCGGGCCCCGCGCCCGCACGGTGGTGCCCGGGGTCAGATGGTCGTGGAGCCAGTTGGAGACCAGTCCGCCCGGGACTCGTTTCACCGTGATCGTCACGAGGTCGGGGCGGGTGGGCGGTGAGGAGATGGTGTAGCAGCGCTCGACGGGACGGCCGTCGATGTCGAGTACGAGGGTGAGGAACTGGCCGGGGTCGTGCCGGAACAGCCGGGGCTCGGTGGGTTCGAAGACGAAGGTCCGGACGTCGGCGGTGACGTCGTGGACCTGCTTGCACACCAGCATCCCGTCGCCCCAGGCGGGCGGGAGGCTCCCGGTCGTCATCGCCGCTGTCGTCATCATCGCTCCAGGGGTGCCTTCATGTCCGTCTTCAGGTATGCCGTCAGCCGGGTGATGTACCAGTTGACGAAGTCCTCGACCTGGGATTCTGTCGGGCTGTAGGGGCCGGGCACGTAAGCGGGGCTGTTGATGCCCTGGTGGGCGCGGGCGACGAAGGCCGCGTCCTGTTCGTTGGTGGCAGCCCATACGTGGGTCAGGGAGTCGACGTCGTAGTCGACGCCCTCCACGGCGTCGGCGTGCACCAGCCAGGTGGTCCGTACGAGGGTGCGGTCCGGCGCGAGCGGGATGACGGAGAAGGTGACCGCGTGGTCCGCCGCGAAGTGGAACCAGGCGTTGGGCTGCAGATGGAAGCCGAGGCGGCCGAGGCGGGCCGTGGGGAAGTCGGCCAGCAGCCGCTTGACCGCGGCCTTGCCGTCCGCGGTGAAGGACTCACCGGCGAGGTCGAGCGGTTCGCGCTGGATACGGAAGCCAGTGGGACGGTTGTCCAGTTCCTCGATCGTCGCGTAGGGCAGGCCCAGCGATTCGTAGGTCGCGTGTGCCTCCGCTTCGGCCCGCAGGAAGCGCTCGTAGGTCGGGCGGAGGGCCGGCGGGACGGTCTCCTCCGTGAAGTTGTAGAGGGGGAAGTAGCAGCGCTGGAGCTCGGGGTGGCCGGCGCAGTGGTAACACTCCCGGTTGTTCTCCATCGTGAGCTTCCAGTTGGCGTGCTCGACGAGGTCGATCTGCTGCGCGACCTTCGCGTGCCGCAGGTTGTGCGGGGCGATGTAGGGCTCGACGCGCTGTGCCATCTCATCGAAGTCGGCGGGCGGCTGCGCGGCGAGGCAGAGGAAGACGAGGCCGGCGACGGTGCGGACATGCACGGCCCTGAGGCCGAAGCACGAGGGGTCGAAGCCGGGCGCCTGCGACTCGGCGTGCAGCAGCGTGCCGTCCACGCCGTACGTCCAGTGGTGGTAACCGCAAACGATGTTGCCCACGGAGCCGCGTTCCTCGTTGAGGATGCGTGCGCCCCGGTGCCGGCAGACGTTGTGGAAAGCCCGCACTTCCTCGTCGTCGTCGCGGACGATGATGACGGAGTACGGCCCCACGGTGACCGTGATGTAGTCGCCGGACTCGGGGAGTTCGGCCTCCGCGGCGGCGAAGAGCCAGCTGCGGGCGAAGACGGCTTCGATGTCGAGGCCGAAGAACTCGTCGCTGAGGTAGAAGGGCGCTTCGAGGCTGTGGCCGACGGCGCGTCGGGCGACGAGGTCGGCGGCGCTCGTGACAGGCGTGGGTGCGTTCATCTCATCTCTCCCAGGTCTCGTCGGCTCCGTCAGACCGGCAGGCACAGCCGCAGGGCGTCGTAGACGGCGGCGTGGATGTTGCGGCTGGTGACCGCGTCACCGATGCGGAACAGCTGGTACCGGCCCGTGTCGTTGCGTACGACCGTCTGTTCCTCGTGCGCGAGCAGGGCGCGGTGGTCGACCTCACCGAGGTTGCGGGAGCCGGGCAGCAGGTCGGTGTACAGCTCGTCGTTGGGGAGAGTGCCGTGCTCGACCACGACGTGGTCGACGACCCGTTCGGTCTCGGCCTCGGTGTACTCGCTGTACAGGGTCGCGGTGAGGCGCCCGTCCCCGCTGCGGCGCACGGAGCGCAGCCGCTGGGCGAGGGTGGTGGCGACGCCGTGCACGGTGAATGCCTTCAGATACGCGGGCGAGTTCATGCTGCCGACGTCCGGTGCCAGCGTGCGTTCCGGTGTGACGTAGTGCAGCCGGGCGCCGGCCGGGGCCAGCAGTTCCACGGCGTCCATCGCCGGATAGCCGCCGTGGTCGTCGTAGACCAGTACCTCCCCGGCACTCCGGGGCCGCAGCGAGCCGGACATCACGTCCCATGTGTCGGCGACCAGGTCCTCGCCCTCGGTGAGGAAGGACCGGTTGGGCAGCCCTCCGGTGGCGACGATGACGAGGTCGGGGTGTTCGGCGAGTACGTCCGGGGCCTCGGCATACGCCCCCAGGCGCAGGTCGACACCGAGGTGTTTGCACTCGGCGACCCGCCAGTCGACGATGCCGAGCAGGTCGCGGCGGCGGGGGTTCTGTGCGGCGAGCCGCACCTGGCCGCCGGGCTCGTCGCTCGCCTCGAACAGCACGACGTCGTGGCCGCGTTCGCCCAGGACACGGGCGGCTTCGAGTCCGGCCGGTCCGGCCCCGACGATCACCGCCTTCCTGCGGCGGCCGAGGGCAGGGGTGATGGTGTGGGGCACTTGGAGTTCGCGTCCGGTGGCCGGATTGTGGATGCACTTGGTATCGCCGGAGTCGTAGATCGCGTCCAGGCAGTAACTCGCCCCGACGCAGGGCCGGATGCGGTCCTCCCGACCGGAAGCGATCTTGGCCACCAGATGCGGATCGGCGATCTGGGCCCGGGTCATGCCGACGAGGTCCAGCAGCCCTTCGCGAATGGCGTACCGCGCGGTGGCCACGTCCGCGATGCGGGCCGCGTGCATCACCGGGATGTCCAGGCGGCGCCTGACCTCGCCGGTGAACTCCAGGTACGGCGCGGACGGCGTACCCATGGACGGGATCGTCTTCGCCAGGGAGGCGTCGCTTTCGATGGTGCCGCGGATGGCGCTGATGAAGTCGATGCCGTCGGCGCTGAATTGCTCCGCCGCTGCCAACGCCTCGTCGGGGGGCAGGCCGCCGGGGAGGGCTTCGTCGAGTGCCATCCGGATACCGACGACGAAGTCCGGGCCGACGGCCTCGCGTACGGCGCGGATCACCCGGCGGGGGAAGGCCATACGGTTTTCCGGGCTGCCACCGAGTTCGTCGTCGCGCCGGTTCGTCGCGGGCGACAGGAAGCTGTCGAGGAAGTGGCCGTAGGACTGGAGCTCGATGCCGTCCAGCCCGCCCGCCCGGCAGCGCTGTGCCGCGGCGACATAGTCGGCGAGGATGCGGTCGAGGTCCCAGGGCTCGGCGGCCTTGGGGAACGCCCGGTGCGCGGGCTCGCGCAGCGGTGACGCGGACACCACCGGCAGCCAGTCACCGGAGTAATTGCCGGTACGCCGTCCGAGATGGGTGACCTGGCACATCACGGCCGCGCCCGCGCCGTGCACATCGTCGGCGAGCCTGCGCAGCCACGGCACGATCTCGTCCCGGTACAACAGCAGATTGCCGAACGAGGGCGGGCTGTCCGGGGAGACGACCGCGGAGCCGCCGATCATCGTCAGGCCGACCCCGCCGCGTGCCTTTTCGAGGTGGTAGGCCCGGTAGCGGTCCTTGGGCAGGCCGTCCTCCCCGAACGCCGGTTCGTGGGAGGTGCTGACCACCCGGTTGCGCAGGGTGAGGTGCTTCAGCCGGAAGGGCTGGAGCAGGGGATCCATGGTCATGGTCTGTGCGCGCACAACCGCTCCTAGGGAAGCTCTGTGGCTGGCTGACGACGACTGGCCTCGTTTCGCAATGCGAAACAGATACGCTATGCGAGACAAATGTGCGGCCTGAGCGTCCCCGTCGTCAACCCCTTCCGCAGGGTGATCGACCGTGCTGCGGTCAGCCGCGCCTGAGGTAGCCCTTACGCCACGAGATCTTGTCGCCGGCCTCGATGAGCTGCTCGGCGAGCCGGGGAATCGTGTGGTCGTTGATGCGGAACGTCGGACCGGAGATGGTCACGGCGGCGATCACTTGCCCGTTCAGGGACCTGATGGGGGCCGAGAGGGCGGCCAGCCCGATCTCGTGCTCCTCGCTCGTGGCGCCGTAACCCAGTTCACGGACGGTCTGCAGCTCCTCCTTGAGGAGCGCCGGGTCCGTGATGGTGTGCGGGGTGAACTTCTCCAGTGGCTGCGCGAGGATCTCGGCGGCCTCGTCCTGGGGCATGTGCGCCAGGAAGACCTTGCCCGCGGAGGTCGCGTGGATGGGCGTGCGCTTGCCGACCCAGTCGATGCTGGTGATGGCCGCGCTGCTGATCACCTGGTCCACGCTGATGATCGATTGCCCGTCGTGCACCACCACGTTCACCGTCTCGCCGACGGCCGCGGCGAGCTCCTGGCAGATCGGACGGCTCAGCAGCGACAGATCGCTTCCCTTGGTCGCCCCGCCCGCGAGCTCCACCACGGTGTAGCCGATGCGGTACCGCCCGCGCTCGCTGTCCTGCTCGACGAGGCCCCGGGCCTCAAGGGTGGCGAGCAGCCGGAACACGGTCGACTTGTGGACCCCCAGGGCCTCCGCGATGTCGGTGACGCCGGACGGACCCTGTACGGCCAGTACTTGCAGAATCGAGACGGCTCGATCCACCGACTGCACCGACGTGTCGCGCGCCCGACCCTTGCTGCTCATGCCGGAAGCCTATCCGAGCAGCCTGGCCGGGCCTCGGGCCCTGTCGGCGCGCGGCCGGGGGCGCCCTGTACTCCGTGTACGGGCGTTCGGTTAACCTGGCTGTGCCGGGTGGTTCTGGTGGGAGACTTTGCCCGGAATGTCCCAGGTGCAGCGGCACTCTGCGCCGGGCTCGGGGACCGGTGCCGCCCCCGCACGGGCGCAGGGACGGAACCGGCAGAACAGACCGCAGGTGAGACATGGAGACCAGGCTCGTACGCGCGGCGCCGAAGGCGAGGCGTCGTGGATAAGGTCGCGCTCACGGCCGCCGGTCTCTACGTCATCGTGCTGCTGCGAGCCGGCGGGACGTTCGCCGTCGGGTGGCTCGCCGGTGCCGGTGCACGGCGCGGCAGGCTCGCCGGGCGGATCTCCTCGGCCAAGTTCCAACGTGCCGAGCGGGCGATCCAGCGGTGGGGCGCCCCGGTGGTGGCCGTCTCCTTCCTGACCGTCGGCTTCCAGACCGCCGCCAACTTCCTCGCCGGAAGCATGCGCATGCCCCTGTCGCGCTACCTCCCCGCGCTGTTCGTGGGGGGAGCGGGCTGGGCGCTGGTCTACGCGACCGCCGGGCTCGGCGCACTCGAAATGCTCACCAGACTGTTCGCCGAGCACACGGCCCTCGGCGTGGCCGCGGTCGCCGCCCTGCTCCTCGCGGTGTGCGGTGTCGTGGTGTACCGGAGAAGAAGCACCGCGTCGGAGCCCCGGGAGGCCGCGGCCGAAGACGCCTGAAGGTGTCCGGATCGGCGCTCACCGAGCAAGTGGGGGCTCTGAAGAATGGAGCTCCCCTCGGGGATGCCAGCGAGCCGTCGCACCGGCACTGCAGGAGGATCGGTCATGCCCGAAACCGGCGAGCAGCCGCGCTCGGAAGCGTGGAAAACCGCGCTCACCGTGCTGCAGGAGGCCACCCCGCCCGCCATCCCGGAGGGCGCGCACGTGATGACCGTACAGATCGAGTATCCGCCCGGCGACCCGGGCGCTCCGCCGCACCGCCACTCCGGACCGGCCTTCGGCTATGTGCTGGAGGGCGAGATGCGTTTCGAGCTGGAGGGCGAGCCGGAGCGGATCGTCCGCGCCGGCGAAACGTTCTGGGAGCCGGGCGGCGACGTCATCCACTACCAGGACGGCAACAGCCGCACCGACACGCGTCTGCGCTTCCTCGTCACCATGCTCTGCGTGCCGGAACAGCCCATGCTCGTCCTGGTCGATGACGACGAACTGAAGCGGCGTGCGCACCTGCGCGCACCCCGGCCGTCCTGACGAACGTCCGCCCCCGGCAAGGAGCACGCGACGTGAAGATCGTGGTCATCGGAGGCACCGGCCTCATCGGCAGCAAAGTGGTCGGCAAGCTCAACGACCGCGGGCACGAGGCGGTGCCCGCCGCGCCCGGCACGGGCGTCAACACCCTCACCGGCGAGGGCCTCGCCACCGCACTGGCCGGGGCGGAAGTGGTCGTGGACGTCGCCAACTCGCCCTCCTTCGAGCCTTCGGCCGTACTGGACTTCTTCACCACCTCCACCCGCAACCTGCTGGCTGCTGAACAGACGGCAGGCGTCGCGCACCACCTGGCGCTGTCGATCGTCGGCATCGACGACCTGCCCGACAACGGCTACTTCCGGGCGAAGGTGGCCCAGGAACAGCTGATCAAACAGGGGCCGATCCCTTACACGATCGTCCGCGCGACGCAGTTCTTCGAATTCATCAAGGGCATCGCCGACACCGCCACCGAGGGCGACACCGTGCGCGTACCGCCCGTGCTCTGCCGGCCCATGGCGGCCGACGATGTCGCCGAAGCAGTGTCCAGGGCCGCCGTCGAAGCCCCGTTGAAGGGCACCATCGAGGTGGCCGGACCCCAGCAGTTCCGCTTCGACGAGCTCATCGCCGAAGCGCTGCGCGCCTGGCACGACCCGCGCACCGTCGTCCCCGACCCGCACGCCCGCTACTTCGGTTCCGAGCTGGCCGAGCGCAGTCTCGTCCCCGACGACGGCCGCGCCCGCCCGGCCGCAACCCACTTCGACGACTGGCTGCGCCGCTCTTCCTGAAGCCGCTCCTCCTGAGTACGACACGCGAGGTCGACGAACGCCTGGGCGGCCGGCGCCAGTGGGCCCGACCGCCACACCAGCCTGCCGCGCCGCAGCAACCGCGGGCGGGTGGACAGCATCCGGGCTCCGCGGAGGGCGGCGTCGGCGGCCATTGATGTCGTCAGCAGGGCCGCTCCGGCGCCGGCGAGCACCAGTGGCACGATCATCGCCCGGTGCGCCGTTTCCACCACGATCCGCGGTGTGGTGTCGGCTTTGGCGCACACCTCGTCGAGGGTGTCCCGGGTGGCCGTTCCCGGCGGTGTGACGATGAGGTCGAGCGCGGCCAGTTCCCGCAGGCCGATGGTGCTCGGCTGCGGATGGGGGTGGTCCGGCGGCAGCACCACATGCATCTCCTGCTCGGGGAGTTCGGTCCCGCACAGGTCCGAAGCGGCCGCCGTTGCCTCCACGGAAGCGTCCACCAGCCCCAGTTCACACTGGCCGGTGCGCACCATCTGCACGACCTCGGAGCTCCGCTCCGGGTCGATGACACGCACGGTGACCTTGGGATGGGCGGTGTGGAAACGGCCCAGCATGTCGGCCAGCGGGTCGACCGCCAGGGTGGTCTGAGAGACGATGTCCAGCCGCCCGCCGCTGAGACCGAGCACCTCGCGCACCGACGAAGTGGCCGTGGACAGGTCGCGCAGCACCCGGAGGGCAGGCCCCACGAGCGCCTCGCCCGCCGAGGTGAGGGCGACGCCGTGCGGCAGGCGGTGGAAAAGGCTGCCTCCCAGTTCGCGTTCCAGCGCCCGGATCGAGTGGGAGAGCGACGGCTGTGCGACGTGGAGGGCGTGCGCGGCCGCGGTGAAGCCACGGTGTTCGACGACGGCGACGAAGTACTCCAGCTGGCGTCGTTCCACTGTCTTCCCATCGTCGTGACAGCCCTCTGTTTACGGCCCGGGGTCAAGCCGCGTCCAGAGCACACCGGAAACCCACGTTGCCGATGGCCGAATCCGGGGTCAGCCCTTGCCGTGCGGCGACACGGTACCGACGGCAGTAGGACTCGTGACAGAGGTAGGAGCCGCCCTTGGCGACGCGCTCCGGCCGGTGCGGCGACGGATGCGAGCCGCCGGCGCGCGACGCGAAACGGTCCGCGCACCACTCCCAGACGTTGCCGGTCGTGTTGTACAGGCCGAACCCGTTCGGCTCGAAGGCGGTCACCGGGCAGGTGCCGTACCGGCCATCGGCTTCGGTGTTGTGCGCGGGGAAGTCGCCCTGCCACACGTTCATCCGGTGCTGCCCGCCCGGTGCGAGTTCATCGCCCCAGGGGAACACCTTGCCGTGCAGGCCCCCTCGGGCGGCCCGTTCCCACTCCGCCTCCGTGGGCAGCCGCTTGCCGGCCCAGGCGCAGTAGGCACGGGCGTCGTGCCAGTCGAGGTGGACGACGGGATGGTCCGGCCGGCCGGCCACGGTGGAGTGCGGCCCTTCCGGGTGCCGCCAGTCGGCGCCCTCGACCTGGCGCCACCACGGCGCGCTCACCACGCCGCGGGTGGGCGGGAAGTCGTCCGGGAGCAGACCGGCGAAGACGAACGACCAGCCGATCCGCTCGGCACCGGTGCGGTATCCCGTTTCCGCGGTGAACCGGCCGAAGTCCGCGTTGGACACCGCGCAGGCATCGATCCAGAAGGCGTCGACCTGCACTGTCCGGACCGGGCCCTCGCCATCGGCGGGGTAGGCGAGTGCGTCCTCGCTGCCCATGAGGAACGTACCGGCGGGCACCGCCACCATGCCCTCGGTCGTCGCCCGGCGGGAGGATTCCGGAGCCGGTGGGCGGACCGTGGCCCGCCCACCGCCGCCGGAAGCACCACCGCCGGACGGTGCGCAGCAGCTCACTGTGCCCCCATCACACGCCGGTGCAGTCCGCCGTCGCACTCGGCCGGGTCGGTGGCCTCGGCGTCCAGGTCGATGCGTACGGAGTGGATCGTCCCGGTGAACTCGTTGTCGATGACCGGGTAGTCGTCGGTCACCGGTGTACTCAGATCCACTCCGACGTTCAGCGTCTCGTCGAAGGAGAAGTAGTACGGAATGGTCTGCTCGACCCGCCCGGTCGCCTGCTTCTCACCGTCCACCACGAGCACGGCGGTCCCGCCCTTACCGAGACCTCCGCCGTCGTAGTCGAACTCCAGCCGCACCTCGTGCCGCCCCGGTCCCAACGCCGCCCCACTGCGCACGGTGTACAGGTGCATCCCGAAGTAGTTGTAGACATAGGACGGCTTGCCGTCCGCCACGTACAGGGACCAGCCGCCGAACCGGCCGCCCTGTGCGACGAGCACGCCATCGGCCACTGCCACCGTGTCCGGTACGTCGATGTCGGCGGTGATGCTGTGCGAGCGGTTCTTGACGTTGGGTGTGGTCTCCTCGGTGAACCGCCGCATCCCGCCGCGGTAGGTCACGGACGTCCGGTCGCCGAGCAGGTCGATGCGTCCGGCCACGGCGGGGTTCTCCCGCTCGGTGACGCGGTCGTCCAGCGGGAAGACCTGGTACTTCGCCGCTTCGATCAGGAACAGATCCTGCAACTCCCGCAATTTATCCGGGTATTCGGCGGCGAGATCGTGTGCCTGGCTCCAGTCGTTGTTCAGGTCGTACAGTTCCCAGATGTCGTCGGCGAACCGACGGCCGTGCGTCGGTACCATCTCCCACGGCACGCCGTGGCGGGTGACCGCCATCCATCCCTCGTGGTAAATGCCGCGATTGCCGCACATCTCGAAGTACTGCGTCCGGTGCCGCTCGGGCGCGTGCGGATCGGCGAGCGTCTCCCGCATGCTCGTTCCCTCGATGGGCTGTTGCGGTACCCCGTCGACGCTGAACGGCGCCGGGACGCCCACACAGTCCAGTACCGTCGGCAGCACATCGATCACGTGGGTGAACTGGTGCCGGAGCCCACCGCGCTCGGCACCCCCGCGCGGCCAGTGCAGGATCATGCCGTCCCGGGTGCCGCCGAGATGCGAGGCGACCTGCTTGGTCCACTGGTAGGGCGTGTTCAGGGCCAGCGCCCAGCCGGCCGGGGCGATCGGATAGCTGCGGGGGCCGCCGATCTCGTCGATGTGCTCGATCATCTCGTCCGGGTCGTCCACGACACCGTGCCCCAGCCGGTGCTCGACGACCGTTCCTTCGATCCCGCCCTCCCCCGAAGCGCCGTTGTCACCGAGGATGTAGAGGAACAGTGTGTTGTCCAGCTCGCCGAGCTCTTCCAGCGCGGCGGTGAACCTGCCGACCTGCACATCGGCATGTTCGGTGAACCCGGCGAAGGTCTCCATGAACCGGGCCGCGAGGCGCCGCTGATTCTCGGTGAGATCGTCCCAATGCGGCACGCCCTCGGCCCAGTTGGCGAGTTCCGTGTCCTCGGGGACGACGCCGAGTTTCTTCTGCCGCTGCAGGGTGATTTCCCGTTGCCGGTCCCAGCCGTGGTCGAAGCGGCCGCGGTACTTCTCCTGCCATTCGGGGCCGACGTGCAGGGGAGCGTGCGCGGCACCGAGCGCGAGGTAGGTGAAGAACGGCCGGTCGGGGGTCAGTGTGCGCTGCGTGCGCACCCACTCGATGGCGTGGTCGACGAGGTCCTCGGTGAGGTGGTAACCGTCCTCGGGACGGCGGTCCGGCTCGACCGGGGTGGTGCCCCGGTACAGCAACGGGTACCAGTGATTCATCTCGGCGCCCATGAAACCGTAGAAGGTGTCGAAGCCTTCGCCGGTCGGCCAGCGGTCGAACGGTCCGACCGCGCTGATCTCGCGCGGCGGCGTCTGGTGCCATTTGCCGAACGCCGCGGTGCTGTAGCCGTTGCCCTGCAGTATCTGGGCTGTCGTCGCCGCACTCCGCGGCCGGAATCCGTTGTACCCGGGCGCCGCGGTGGCCATCTCGGTGGTGCCGCCCATGCCGACCGAGTGGTGATTGCGCCCCGTCAGCAGGGCCTGCCGAGTCGGCGAGCACAGCGCCGTCACATGAAAACGGGTGTAACGCAGGCCGTTGTCGGCGAGTTTCTCGGCGGTCGGCATCTCACAAGGCCCGCCGAATGCGCTGGAAGTGCCAAAACCGAGGTCGTCGACCAGCACGATCACCACGTTCGGGGCATTCTCCGGGGGAGGCACCGGACCGACAGGAGTGAAAGGCGCCTCCTGGTCGTGCACGTCCAGCACGGTGGTCAGCGGCGGACGCGCATCGGGCCGGGGGAGTACGTGCCGTCCGGCGTCGAACTCGGTCATGTGCCTCTCCTTCTACAGATTTCCGGGGAGTCGGTGACCTGCGGTGCAAGTAAAGTGACAGCCGCTACCGGCCCGGTCAACCGCGCGGCGGAAAACCGTCGGAACGCATTATGAATGCAGGCAGTAGAAATCTTTTATACCGCCAGCGGAGGCGCCGACAGGGTGCGCCGGAGCGGTCTGCCGCCCCGTTTGATTGCGGTTGCCTTGTTGACCGCGCGCGGCGGGAATGCCACTTTCGATTTCCATCGATGCCGATGAAAGAGCCTGGAAAATTCGAAGAAATTCGAGGAGCCCGATGTGAAGATCGATGTGATCGAAGAAGCGCCAGTGGGCGCTTTCCACCGCAAGCTGCTCGTGGCCTGCTGCGGCGGGCCGTTGCTCGATGGCTACCTGCTCAGCATCGTCGGCGTCGCGCTCGGCGACATCACCCGGGATCTGGAGTTGAGCGGCTCCACCGCCGCGCTGATCGGTGTCGCCGCGATCGTCGGCATGTTCTTCGGCGGACTGCTGATCGGCCCGCTGGCCGATGTCGTCGGCCGGCGGACGATGTACACCATCGACCTCGCCACGCTGTTCGTCGCCTCGCTGGCGTCCCTCGTCACCACCGAGCCATGGCAGATCGTCGCCCTGCGCTTCCTGATCGGCTTCGCGATCGGCGCCGACTACCCGATCGCGACGGCGCTGCTCACCGAGTGGTGTCCGCGCCGGCAGCGCGTCCGTGCCATGGGATGGGTCATCATGGCCTGGTACTTCGGTGCGATGGCCGCGTACGTGGTCGGCTACCTCATCACGCTCGCCGTCCCCGAGGGCGGCTGGCGCTGGATGCTCGCCAGCTCCGCCGTCCTCAGCGCGATCGTGCTCGCCCTGCGGCACGGCACCCCCGAGTCGCCGCGGTGGCTCATCGACAAGGGTCGCGTCGACGAGGCACGCGAGCTGATCCGGTCCGTCCTCGGGGCGGACGTCAGCCGGGAGCAGCTGCTGACCGCCCGTACGGAGGGCATCCGGCGCGGCAGCATCCGCGCCCTCTTCCGCGGGGTCTACCTGCGGCGCCTGCTGTTCGTTTCGCTCTTCTACACCTGCCAGGTGGTCCCGATGTGGGCCATCTATGTCTTCGGCCCGCAGCTGCTCGGCGCGTTCGGGTTCGACGCGCTCACGATCGGCACCGTGGGCTCGGCGCTGGTGAGCCTGCTGTTCCTGGTGGGCTGCATACCGGCGATGCGGCTGCTGGAGTCCGTGGGCCGCCGCCCGATGATCACGTGGTCCTTCGGGCTGATGACACTTCCCCTGCTGGTCCTGGGGCTGTGGAACGACGCGCCCGTCGCGGTGGTGCTCGGCTGCTTCTCGCTGTACGCCTTCTTCGCCGGAGCGCCGGGCATCCTGGAATGGCTCTACCCCAACGAGCTGTTCCCCACCTCGATCCGGGCCACCGCGGTGGGCATGGTGGTGGCGCTCAGCAAGATCGGAGCCGCCGTCGGCACCTACCTGGTGCCGATGTCGCTGGTGCACTGGGGAGTGTCCGGAACGATGTACGCCGGGGTGGCGATCACCGCGGTCGGACTGGTCGCATGCATCGCCTGGGCCGAGGAGACCCGCGGCCGGACCCTGGAGGACGCCGCGGGCGACGGCGGCCCCACCCGGCCGTCCGTGACTGCGGCTACGAAGGACGACCCCGACCCACTGGCCGCACCCGGCGCGCATCGCGCCTCCTGAACACCCCTGTCACCGAATCAAATTTACTGGCACAGGACATTCCCGGCTGCTCCCCGGACGACGGGGAGTGGCCACCTGTGTTCACCGGGCCTTCGGGGCGGCCGGGCGTGGTTCACGGCCGTCCCGGCGCGCCGGCCCGCAGACCGGCCATCACGAGGTCCAGAAGGCGGGTGGCGCGGGACTCCCAGTCGCCGTGGGCGCCGATCTGCCAGAGGCCGGCGATGGCGAGCAGGAAGTCGTCGGGGGTCACCCCGGGGCGGATGGTGCCGGCCTCCTCATTCGCGCTCAGCAGGAGCGTGACGGCCGAGGTCAGCGGGGCGTGCCCCAGGCCGGCCAGGCTGCCCTGGGAGCAGGTGGCCTTGCGCATCGCGTCGGCCAGGCCGGCCTTGGCCATCGCGTACTGGGCAAGGCGGCTCATCCACTCCCGCAGCGCCTGGTCCGGCGGACGGGTTTCGAGCAGCTGGGCCGCGGCGTCGGCGACCTGCTGCATCTCGTAGCGGTAGACCTCCAGGACGAGCGCCTCGCGGTTCGGGAAGTTCCGGTAGAAGGTCCCCTGCCCGACGCCCGCCTTCTTCGCGATCGTGCTCAGCGGGGCGTCCGCCGAGCGCGTCAGTTCGGCCAGTGCCACTTCCAGGATGCGCTCGCGATTCCGTTGCGCGTCCGAGCGCAGTGGTGGGTCGTTCGGCTGCTGCACTCGTCCTCCTTCCGAGAACCGCGGACGGATTCACCGCCGGGCGGGCCTTGCTAAGCGGACAGCTGTCCGATAGGTTCCATGGTTGCGGACAGTTGTCCGCTTAGACTCACCATAGCGGCAGATTACGGGGGAGTGGACGCCCGGTGGTGACCGAGACCGGTTCAGAGCCTGCGTGACGGGACTGTACGGCCCTCCGCCCGGCCGAGCCCGCCATTCGTGCCCCGCGCCTCGTCGCCCACCACGTACCCCGCACGACACACCGATACTCACCGCGCACCACACACGCGAAAGAAGGCTGTTCATGGCCACACCGACGTCCAGCGCCTCGACGTCCAGCGCCATCACCTTGCACGTCAACGGAGAGAAGTACACGCTGCCCGTCGACCACCGCACCACCCTGCTCGACGCGCTGCGCGAGCGGCTCGATCTGACAGGTACGAAGAAGGGGTGCGACCAGGGGCAGTGCGGCGCCTGCACGGTGCTGCTCGACGGGCGGCGGGCCGTGTCCTGTCTGCAGCTCGCGGTGGCCGCCGAGGGGCGCGAGATCACCACCATCGAAGGCGTGGCCGACGGCGACCAACTGCACCCGGTACAGCAGGCGTTCGTCGACCTCGACGGTTACCAGTGCGGCTACTGCACGCCGGGCCAGATCTGTTCGGCCCTCGCCGTGATCGAGGAGCACGCGGCGGGCTGGCCGAGCGCCGTCACCGACGACGTGCGGCCCGAAGCGGGACCGCCGCCGCTCACCGCAGACGAGATCCGGGAACGGATGAGCGGCAACCTGTGCCGCTGCGGTGCGTATGTGTCCATCGTCCAGGCGGTCGCGCGCGCGGCCGGAGTGGAGGCCGCGGTATGAAGGAATTCGGTTACCAGCGCGTCCTCGACGTCCCCGGCGCGGTCGCGCTGCTCGGCGCCGAGCCCGACGCGCGCTACCTCGGCGGCGGCACCAACCTCGTCGACCTGATGAAGACCGGCGTGGAGCGCCCCGGGCTGCTCATCGACGTACGGGACCTGCCCCTCGACCGCATCGAGGCGACGGACGACGGCGGTCTGCACATCGGTGCGACGGTCACCAACAGCGACCTCGCGGCGCACCCCGAAGTACGGCGCCGTTACCCGGCGTTGGCGCAGGCCGTACTGGCCGGCGCCTCGGGCCAGCTGCGCAACATGGCGACGGTCGGCGGAAATCTGCTCCAGCGCACCCGCTGCGGCTACTTCACCGACACCGCCAAGCCCTGCAACAAGCGTGTCCCCGGCAGCGGTTGCCCCGCCATCGAGGGCGAGCACCACAACCACGCGATCCTCGGCGCCTCCGCGCACTGCGTGGCCACCCACCCCTCGGACATGGGGGTGGCGCTCAGCGCGTTCGACGCGGTGGTGACGTACGAAACCGCCGACGGCAAGGACGAGTTGCCGCTCTCGGAGTTCTACCTCCCCGTGGGCGACACCCCGCATCTGGAGACCGCCCTGCCGGCCGGCGCGCTGATCACCGGCGTCACCCTGCCCCCGGCGCCGGTCGCCGCCGTCTCGCGGTACCGCAAGGTGCGCGAGCGCGCGTCCTACGCCTTCGCGATCGGCTCGGTCGCCGCCGCCCTCGACGTGCAGGAGGACGGCACCGTACGCGAAGTACGCCTCGCCTTCGGCGCCGTGGCGTCCCGGCCGTGGCGTGCGCTGACGGCCGAGCGGCAGCTGACCGGTGGTCCCGCGACCGCCGAAGCCTTCGCCGCCGCGGCGGACGCCGAGCTGGCGGCCGCCGAGCCGCTGCCCGACAACGGATACAAGGTGACACTGATGCGCAACCTCGTCACAGCCGTACTGACTGAGCTCGCCGAGGAGGCCGCCCGATGACCACGATGACCGGAACCCCGGCGGTGACGGGCGCCGTGGGCACCGCGCACACGCGCATCGAGGGCGTCGCCAAGGTCACCGGCGCCGCACGCTACGCGGGGGAGATCCCCTACGCCGAACTCGCCCACGGCTGGCTGGTGCTCTCCACCGTCGCCCGCGGCCGCATCCGCTCCGTCGGCGCCGACGCCGTACTGGCCATGCCCGGCGTGCTGTCCGTCCTGCACCACGGCAACGCGCCGCGCCTCGACACCGACTACGTGGGGCTGCTCGGAAAGCCCGACCCGACCCTCGCCGTCTTCCAGGACGACCGCGTGCCGTACCTGGGCTGGCCGGTAGCGCTGGTTGTCGCCGAGACCTCCGAGCAGGCCAGGGAGGCCGCGGAGGCGCTGGTGGTGGAGTACGACGAAAAACCGCACGACATCGCGTTCGCCGCCGGCCGGGACGGTACGTACACGCCGGAGAACTCCGCGGTGGAGAAGGGGGACGTCGAGGCCGAACTCGCCGCCTCCGCCGTCGTCCTGGACGCGGAGTACACCACGCCCGAAGAGCACCACTCGATGCTGGAGCCGCACGCGGCGATGGCGCGCTGGGAGGACGGCCGGCTCGAGGTCGTCGACTCCAACCAGGGCACCATGTGGGTGGCGGACGAGCTCGCGAAGCTGTTCTCCCTCGACCCGGCCTCGGTGCGGGTGCGGTCCGAACACGTCGGCGGCGGCTTCGGATCCAAGGGAATCCGCGCGCACCAGGTGTGCGCGGTGATGGCCGCGACCACGCTCCAGCGTCCGGTACGCGTCGTACTGACCCGCCGTCAGATGTTCTCGCTCACCGGCTACCGCAGCCCCACGGTGCAGCGGATCCGGCTCGGCGCCGACGCCGACGGGCGGCTGCGCGCGTTCGCCCACGAGGCGCAGAACCTCACGTCGACCGTGCACGAATTCATCGAGCCGAGCGCCAACGTGGGGCGCTCGATGTACGCCTCCGACGCGCACCACTCCGTCAACCGCGTCGTACGCCTCGATGTGCCCACCCCGACCTTCATGCGCGCGCCGGGCGAGGCGCCGGGCTCCTTCGCGATGGAGTGCGCGCTCGACGAACTCGCCGAGAAGTGCGGCGTCGACCCGATCGCGCTGCGGGTCCGCAACGAACCGGACGCGGGCCCCGTCTCCGGCCTGCCGTTCAGCAGCCGCAACCTGCTCGCCTGCTTCGAGGAGGGCGCCCGCCGGTTCGGCTGGGCCGACCGCGACCCGCGCCCCGGCGTGCGCCGCGAAGGGCGCTGGCTGCTGGGTACGGGCGTGGCGGCGGCCTCGTTCCCCTCGGGCGCCGGCCCGTCCACCGCTGCCGTCACGGCGGAGGCGGACGGCACCTTCACGGTACGGATCAACGCGGCGGACATCGGCACCGGTGCCCGCACCGCGCTGACCCAGATCGCCGCTGACGCGCTGCAGGTGGAGACCGGCCGCGTCCGCACGCGGATCGCGGACAGCGACTTCGGCCCGGCGTGGATCGCGGGCGGCTCGATGGGCACCCGCTCCTGGGCCTGGGCGGTCACGGCCGCGGCGAAGGACCTGCGGGAGCAGCTCGCGCTGGGCGGCACCATCCCGCCCGAGGGCATCACGGTACGGTCGGACACCTCGGAGGCCCTCGCCGCGCTGGCCCAGAAGGAGCGGTACTCCTTCGGGGCACAGTTCGCCGAGACCGCGGTGGACGTCACGACCGGCGAGGTCCGCGTGCGCCGGATGCTCGGCATCTTCGCCGCGGGCCGCATCGTCAACCCGCTGACCGCGCGCAGCCAGCTCATCGGCGGGATGACCTGGGGCCTGTCCATGGCGCTGCACGAGGAAGCGGTACGGGACGCGGCCTCCGGCGGCCACGTAGGCGCCGACCTCGCGGGCTACCACGTTGCCGCCAACGCCGATGTGCCACTCATCGAGGCCGACTGGGTCGAGGACACGGACGCGGACGACCCGGTCGGGATCAAGGGCGTCGGCGAGATCGGCATCGTGGGAGCCGCCGCGGCCATCGCCAACGCGGTCTGGCACGCGACCGGTGTACGCCATCGCCACCTGCCGATCCGCCCGGACCGCGTCCTGCTGGCGGGCGCCGCCGTGCCGGCCGGTGCGGGTGCTGGTGCCGGGGCCGGTGCCGAGGGCCCGGATGCTTGACATCGCCGCCGAGCTGGACCGGTGGATGCGTGAGGACCGCGCGTTCGCCGTGGCGAGCGTCGTGGCCGTGGGCGGCAGCGCGCCGCGCCGGCCCGGCGCCGCCCTCGCCGTCGACAGCGAGGGCACGGCGATCGGCTCGGTCTCCGGCGGCTGCGTGGAAGGCGCCGTGTACGACCTGTGCGTCCAGGCCCTCCAGGACGGCACGACGGTACGCGAACGCTTCGGCTACAGCGACGAGGACGCCTTCGCCGTCGGCCTGACCTGCGGCGGAGTCATCGAGGTCCTGGTCACACCGGTACCCGCCGACGCGCCGGACAGGACGGTCCTCGCGGCCGCCCTGTCCGGCGCGGCCCGGGGCGAGCCGACGGCCCTGGCCCGCGTGGCCGCGGGCCCACCGGAACTACTGGGCAGGGCCCTCCTGGTCCACCCGGACGGCTCGTACGAGGGCGGTGCGGAGGGCGGTCTCGGCGGACCGGCGGAGCTGGACCGCACGGCCGCCGCCGAAGCCCGCGCCATGCTCGACGTGGGCCGCACCGGCACCCTCGACCTCTCCGAGGACGGCTCCCACTGCCCGGGCGGCGTCACACTCTTCGTCGAATCGAGCGTCCCGCCGCCCCGCATGATCGTCTTCGGTGCCATCGACTTCGCCGCGGCACTCGTCCGCACGGGCAAGTTCCTCGGCTACCACGTGACCGTGTGCGACGCACGCGCCGTCTTCGCCACACGGGCCCGTTTCCCCGAGGCCGACGACATCGTGGTCGACTGGCCGCACCGCTACCTCGAACGCACCGGCACCGACGACCGCACGGTCCTGTGCGTACTCACCCACGACGCCAAATTCGACGTCCCCCTGCTGACGACGGCCCTGCGGCGACCTGCCGCGTTCATCGGCGCGATGGGCTCGCGCCGCACCCACGAGGACCGCAACCGCCGCCTCCGCGAAGCCGGCCTCACCGACCACGACCTCGCCCGCCTCCACTCCCCGATCGGCCTCGACCTCGGCGCCCGCACCCCCGAAGAAACCGCCCTCTCCATCGCAGCAGAAATCATCGCCACCCGGCACGGGGGGACGGGGGTACCACTGACGGGGGCTCGGTTCCCGATCCACGGTGGTGAACGCCCCGCCCGCACCGCTCACTGACTCACCGACTCACCACGTATCCACGAA
>NZ_NHSG01000331.1:0-3924 GCF_020024005.1 Streptomyces purpurogeneiscleroticus | reverse complement strand
TCCCTCACCGACACCCCCGCCCCCGCGAACTCCGGCGCGAACGAGCGTCGTCAGAACAGGACCCGTGAAATGCAACTCATCCCAGAAGCCCTGGCGAGGGCTCATATCCATCAGCGCTTGAGCGAGGCCGAGACCGAACGCAGAGCTCTCCGGCTCGCCACGGCCCGGCGCATGCAGCGCCGTGCCGAACGCGTCTCGCTCCGCGCCCGCCGCGCCCTCGCCATGGCCGTCATGCAGTGACGCCGACCCGTCACCTGCCCACCCTGTAGCGCGCCCCACACCCCTCCGGGGGAGTGCGGCGCGCTACGCGCTGTGGGGAGAGGAACGAGGACTGCTGGTGCTGGTGATGGGTGCTGGTGCTTGGCAGGGCAGCGGCTCGGGAGTGGATGGTGAGCGTCGGCGTCCGGCACGGATCGCGCGTGTCGACATGCGGATCGGACAGTGCGCAGCTACGACTGAATCGCGATCGCGCGATGCAATATTTCGATCAGGCCGTGCGCCCTTGTGATGGATCGTGCGCCCGGCGAGTGAATCGTGCGCCGGGGGCGACGGGGCCGTGCGCTGGATGCCGGAGTCGTGCTCCGACACGCACAGCCTTACTGGTGCGTTGTGCACGTATTGTCGGCCTCGGCGGGGATATCGTCGGGCAGTGGACCATGAGACGCATGAACGGGCGGAGTTGACCGACGAAACCGACCGGACCGACTGGTCCGCCTCGACCGGCGGGCGCGTCGGCACCGGCGAGGGCACGGTGTGTGCCCGGTGCGGCGCGGCGGCCGAAGGCACGCCCGCGACCTGGACCTGTTCCATCGAGAACGGCACCCGCCGCTACTTCTGCGAAACCTGCGCCCGCACCCACCTCCGCGCCATCGAATCCCGCCTGGACTCGACCTGGTGGTGATCGCGGTGGTGCCGTGATCGCTGTGGCGCAGGTCAGGCAGGATGGCTGGGGCGCAGGTCAGGCAGAGGTTTCTTCTGCGTCCTCCTCGTCTGTGGTCGCGCCGCCCAGGGGACCCGTACCAGTGCCGGCGCCCGCGCCAGTGGCGGTGTCGGTCTCCCCGCCGGAACAGGTGTCGCGGACGGACTGGGCGGGGATGGGGGCCGGCTGAACGAAACCCGGTAGCCACATGGTGAGTTCATCGCGGAGCCGGACCGTCGCGCCCAGCTGGCACAGGACGCCGATCGTGCTCAGCGTCACGCGATGTATCAGGAGGTACGCCGGCGGCAGGTTCAGCTGCTTGCCCAGCTGGTGGGCGGGGGAGCGGGGATCCGCGATCCGGGCGGCCTGAGTGCGCATCCAGCCCCGGGTGAAGGTGAACTCCTCGGCCTGCGCCGGCTCGATGATCGGCAAGAGGTAGTCCAGTACCGCGTCCGGCTCCAGATCGACGGAGTCCTTGATGAAGTCCTCCTCGCACAGCAGCTCATAGACCGCGTCCGCCTGGCCGTCCAGCGTCATCCGCAGCGAGGTGCCGATCGTGGGCGGCAGCCCGTCCGGCAGCCGGTCGACCGTACCGAAGTCCAGTACGCCCAGCCGCCATTCCTCCGGCGGCCCGTCCGGCGCGTCCCCGGTCAGCAGGCGGAAGTTGCCCGGGTGCGGGTCGGCGTGCAGCAGGCCCGTACGGGCGGTGCCGGAGAAGAGGAAGCGGGCCAGCAGCTGTCCGGCGCGGTCCCGCTCCTCCGGGCTGCCGTCCGAGATCACCTCGGAGAGCGGTACCCCGTCCATCCACTCCGTGACCAGCACCTCGTCGCCCTGGTGGACGACAGCCGGCACCACGACGTCCGGATCGTCGGCGAACTCCGCGGCGTACGTGCGCTGAGCCGCCGCCTCCAGGCCGTAGTCCAGCTCCTCCGAGACCCGGTCGCGCAGCTCGGTGATCAGCGGCTTGACGTCCATACCGGGAATGAGCGGGCCCAGCAGGCGCGCGAACCGCCCCAGTTGGGCGAGGTCGGAGAGCAGCGCCTCGCCCGCGCCCGGGTACTGCACCTTCACCGCGACCTCGCGGCCGTCGTGCCACACCGCCCGGTGCACCTGCCCGATCGAGGCCGCGGCCGACGGCTTGTCGTCGAACTCCGCGAACAGCTCCCGCCAGTCCTCGCCCAGCCGCTGGGCGAGCACCGCATGAACGGTGGCGGAGGGCAGTGGCGGCGCCGCCTCCTGCAACTTGGTCAGCGCGGCGCGGTACGGCCCGGCGATCTCCTCCGGCAGCGCCGACTCGAAGACGGACAGCGCCTGCCCGAACTTCATCGCCCCGCCCTTGAGCTGGCCCAGCGTCGCGAACAGCTGCTCGGCGGTGCGCTGCTGGAGCTCCGTGGCGATCATCTCCGCCGGTCGCCCGCCGATGCGCTTGCCGAGTCCGAGCGCGGTGCGTCCGGCGAAGCCCAGGGGGAGGGCGGCGAGCTTGGCGGTCCGGACGACGGCCTTGCGCGGCAGATCAGACATGTGCGCGTCCTCCCAAGGTCCCGACTCGGCCGGGAGCGTTGTTCCCACAGGTCAGTTGAGTCAGAGCGGTCGGATCGATCAGAGCGGGTGGGTCAGCTGGAACAGCCGGTCCAGCGAGGTCGGTGGCGCCGGTGACGTGGATGACGCCCGTGAAGCCGGAGCGTTCAGTGAGGTCGGCGGGGTGGATGGAGGCGGCCGGGACGGCGCGGTCGGTGTCCGCGGGGTCGGTGACCGCTGGGTGAGGTTGTGCCGGCATGCGCCCCTCCAACTCGCGCTGGCCCCGGGTGGGGTTACTCCGTCATTGTGGCGTGTCGGGGACGAGGATCCGAGGCGGCTGCGGTGGTGGAGGAGCGCGCCGCGCCACAAGGGCACTCGGGGTGAGCCTCGATCTGATCGGTGTCCCAGCTCATACAGGGGAGCGCAAGCTCTGTCCGTGCGCCCGTACAGGGTGGCAGATGCCCGTCGAGGAACGTCAGGACCTGTGTCGCGGCGAGTCCCGCAACCGTCGTGGCCAGCGCCGCGTCGCACGCGGGCACGACCGGCGCGGCGCGGCCCGAACGCCACTGGGCCAGCAGCTGGGGCCAGGCCGGCTCAGCGTCCGTACGGCGCAGCTCCCAGCAGCCGGCGCAGGCCGATTCGCCGGGGAGCACCAGCGGCCCCACCACTCCCGTGGCCTCGATCACGCCCACGAACAGATGGGGTATGCCGGCGGCGAGGAACGGCTCGGCGAGCCTGGGATCGGGGGCATAGGCGGCCAGACCGTCCCGCGGGGCGAGCACCATCAAGGCGGTAGGGGACTCTTCGGACAGGTTGGGTGCATCGCCGGTGGCCCGGGTGGGGCGGCCGGTTCGTCGCTTCCATGGAGAGGAGGCGCTGACCAGGCGGCGGGCGGACACGTCGCGCCGCTCGCCGACGTGGTCGGCGGGAAATCCGGCGGGCAGCACGTCCCAGGGCTCGACCCGGCCGCCGTCGTACACGTCCACCTGTCCGACGCCCGCCGCGGACAGCAGTGCCGCGATCGAGGCACCCACCCGGCCCGTGCCGCGCACCCGCACCCGTGCGGAGCGGCGCGCCCACATCCGTTCATCCGCGCCCGCCGAGTCGCGATGGCGTACCGACAGGGCGGCGAGGTCGGGGCGTAACCGGTCGAAGGCGGGGAGGTCGGCCTGGAGCGCTTCGGTCGCCGGGGTGCCACGGGCCGGAGTGTCCAGCAGCCCGGCGGCGTCCAGGCGGCCGACGATTTCGCGGGCGTGGCCCGGCGGCAGCTGGAGCGCCTTGGCCTCGCGCTCCAGCTGCTCCACGCTGCGGGTGCCGTCGATCAGGCTCAGCAGACTGCCGGTCGCGCTGTCCAGCGGGCCCACCACCACGGCGTGGGCCGGCGCGACGCCGAAGCGCACGGTGGCCCTGTCCGGCCAGCCACGCCGCAGAGCCGGCTTGAGCAGCGGGTGAGGGGGAGCGAGGGGAGCGGACGGCTGAGAGGGGAG
>NZ_NHSG01000330.1:0-38076 GCF_020024005.1 Streptomyces purpurogeneiscleroticus | reverse complement strand
GGCGGCGGGGCTCCCGCCGACGACCCCTGGGCGACCGGTGCTCCTGCAGGCGGTGGCCAGCAGGGTGGCGGCGGTGGCGGCTGGGGCGGTGGCTCCGGCGGCGGCTACTCGGACGAGCCGCCCTTCTAGGCACGTACGTCTGGCACGTACACGCGGGGCTGTTTCACGTGAAACACGGTTTCACGTGAAACGTGGTCCGGCGGCCTGAGGGCGCCAGCACAAACTTCTTGAAACTCACTGGAGAGAGACAATGGCGAAGCCGCCTGCTCGCAAGCCGAAGAAGAAGGTTTGCGTGTTCTGCAAGGAGAAGATCTCCTACGTCGACTACAAGGACACGAACCTGCTGCGGAAGTTCATTTCCGACCGCGGCAAGATCCGTGCCCGCCGGGTCACCGGCAACTGCACCCAGCACCAGCGTGACGTCGCCACGGCCGTGAAGAACAGCCGTGAGATGGCGCTGCTGCCCTACACCTCCACCGCGCGATAAGGGAAGGGTGACCGAAACATGAAGATCATCCTCACCCACGAGGTCTCTGGCCTCGGCACCGCCGGCGACGTCGTTGACGTCCGTGACGGTTACGCCCGTAACTACCTGGTCCCGCGCGGTTTCGCGATCCGCTGGACCAAGGGCGGCGAGAAGGACGTAGAGCAGATTCGCCGCGGTCGCAAGATCCGCGAGATCGCGTCGGTCGAGCAGGCCAACGAGGTCAAGGGTCAGCTCGAGGGCGTCAAGGTGCAGCTGGCCGTTCGCGCCGGCGACGCCGGCCGCCTGTTCGGCTCCGTCACCCAGGCCGACATCGCCTCGGCGATCAAGGCCGCCGGTGGTCCGGACGTCGACAAGCGCCGCGTTGAGGTCGGTTCGCCGATCAAGACCCTGGGCGCGCACCAGGTCTCCGTGCGTCTGCACCCCGAGGTTGTCGCCAACCTCGGTGTCGAGGTCGTCGCTGCCTGAGTGCAGCCCGATCGCACGGCCTGATCACGGGGTCGCGGGCAGCAGGCGCTGACCATGGCCCAGTGACCGAGTCACGCTGAAGGGGCCGCATCCTTCCGAGGATGCGGCCCCTTCGGTCGTTCGGAGCCAGCCGCGCAGTCCGGCGGGCGCGGCGGTTGTCGATGGATACCGCCCGTGCTCGCCCTCAGCGGGCCGCGCCGGTCACGATCCAGCGGCCGGAGCGGGTACGGACCCACAGGGTCACCATCCGTACGGTCATCATCAGCGCCATCGACCACCACAGCGCGGTCAGCCCGCCGCCCAGCACCGGTACCGCCAGCGCCACGGGCGCGAAGACCGCCAGCGTGACGAGCATCGCCCCGGCCAAATACGGCCCGTCCCCCGCGCCCATCAGTACGCCGTCGAGGACGAAGACGATGCCGGAGACGGGCTGGCTCACCGCGACCACCAGCAGGGCCGGCAGCAGAACGTCCTTCACGGCCGGGTCGGCGGTGAACAGCGGAATGAACAGCGGCCGGGCCAGTGCGACCAGGATGCCGAGCACCACTCCGGAGGCGATCCCCCACTCGACCATGCGCCGGCAGGCGGCCTTCGCGCCGTCCACATCTCCCGCACCCAGATAGCGCCCGATGATGGCCTGACCGGCGATGGCGATCGCGTCCAGCGCGAAGGCCAGCAGCGACCACAGGGTCAGGATGATCTGGTGGGCGGCCACATCGGCGTCACCGAGCCGCGCGGCCACCGCCGTCGCGATCATCAGGACGGCGCGCAACGAGAGGGTACGCACCAGCAGCGGCACGCCGGCCTGTGCGGAGGCGCGGATGCCGGCGGCGTCGGGGCGGAGCGAGGCGCCGTGCCGCTTGGCGCCGCGTACGACGACGGTGAGATAGACGGCCGCCATGCCGCACTGGGCGATGACGGTGCCCCAGGCGGAGCCGGCGATGCCCAGGCCGGCGCCGTAGACCAGGCCGATGTTCAGGACGGCGTTGAGAGTGAAGCCGCCGATCGCGACATACAGCGGGGTTCTGGTGTCCTGCAGGCCGCGGAGCACGCCGGTGGCGGCGAGCACGACGAGCATCGCGGGGATGCCGAGCGAGCTGATGCGCAGGTAGGTGGTGGCGTACGGAGCGGCGGTGGTGGACGCCCCGAAGACATCGACCAGCCAGGGAGCGGTGGGCAGTACGACGGCGATCACGGCGGCGCCCAGGAGGAGGGCGAGCCAGATGCCGTCCATGCCCTGGCGAATGGCGGCGGAGAGATCGCCGGCGCCGACCCGGCGGGCGACGGCCGCCGTGGTCGCGTAGGCGAGGAAGACGAAGACCGAGACGGCGGTCGTGAGGAGGGCCGCAGCGACGCCGAGCCCGGCCAGCTGCGGGGTGCCGAGGTGGCCGACGACGGCGCTGTCGACCATGACGAAGAGGGGTTCCGCGACGAGCGCGCCGAACGCGGGGAGAGCGAGTGCGATGATCTCGCGGTCGTGCCTGCGGCCGGTGCGCCGGGGCTTCGCGGGAGCCTGTGTCATGCACTCAATCTAATCTTCCACAGGTAAGAGACACAACTAGGTTCCGCTCCTTACTCTTCGGGGCTCGAGGCGCTCTTCTCCCCAGCGGGTGACGCGATCTTGAACAGGTTGCCGAAGTTTTTCTTCCCCACAGGCTATGGACGAAGAAGGTGCAGGTCAGAGGTGTCGAGCGGGGGTGATTGTGTGTTTGTCCACACCGATTTCCCCCGCGCCGTGCACAGGAACCGGGGGGTTCTCCACAGGTTGGGGGCGATCGTCCACATGGCCTGTGGATAACCAGATTGGCGGACGGTGCCCGGCGGCCTACCGTTGTGCGGCGCCCCCTCCCCGTGTCGGTCCCTGGATTCATCCGAACTCGTCGCGCCGTAAGCGGAGTCGGGTGTCTCGATTGTCAGAGCCGTGCCGTAAGAAAGAAGGGCACAGCAAGGTCCGCGTCGCGGACGGGAGGAGGTGGCGTGGTGAGCGTGCCTGAGCCCATGCAGCCCATGGAGGACCCCTGGGCCGACTCCGGCCCCGGCGACCGGCTGCCCGCCCGCTCCCGCCGGAGCGACGGCAAGGGACGCGGCCGCGAGGACCGGTTCGACCGCGAGGACGGCGAGGGTGCGTGGTCCGGCGGCTTCGAACGGGTCCCGCCGCAGGACCTGGACGCCGAGCAGTCCGTGCTCGGCGGCATGCTGCTCTCCAAGGACGCCATCGCCGATGTGGTGGAGGTCCTCAAGGGCCACGACTTCTACCGCCCGGCGCACGAGCTGGTCTACCAGGCCATCCTCGACCTGTACGCCAAGGGCGAGCCGGCCGACCCGATCACCGTCGCCGCCGAGCTGACCAAGCGCGGCGAGATCGGCCGGGTGGGCGGCGCGTCATATCTGCACACCCTCGTACAGTCCGTGCCGACGGCCGCGAACGCCGAGTACTACGCGGAGATCGTTCACGAGCGGGCGGTGCTGAGACGGCTCGTCGAGGCCGGCACCAAGATCACACAGATGGGTTACGCCGCCGACGGCGACGTCGACGAGATCGTCAACAGCGCCCAGGCGGAGATCTACGCCGTCACCGAGCAGCGCACCAGCGAGGATTACCTCCCGCTCGGCGACATCATGGAGGGCGCGCTCGACGAGATCGAGGCGATCGGCTCCCGCCAGGGCCAGATGACCGGCGTCCCCACCGGCTTCTCCGACCTCGACTCGCTGACGAACGGCCTGCACCCCGGCCAGATGATCGTCGTCGCGGCCCGTCCGGCGATGGGTAAGTCCACGCTCGCGCTGGACTTCGCCCGGGCATGTTCGATCAAACACAACATGCCGAGCGTCATCTTCTCGCTCGAAATGGGCCGCAACGAGATTGCGATGCGTCTGCTGTCCGCCGAGGCGCGGGTGGCACTGCACCACATGCGCTCCGGCGCGATGACGGACGAGGACTGGACCCGGCTGGCCCGCCGGATGCCCGACGTCTCGGCCGCGCCCCTCTTCATCGACGACTCGCCGAACCTCTCGATGATGGAGATCCGGGCCAAGTGCCGCCGCCTCAAGCAGCGGCAGGACCTGAAGCTGGTGGTCATCGACTATCTGCAGCTGATGCAGTCCGGCGGCTCCAAGCGCGTCGAGAGCCGTCAGCAGGAGGTCTCGGACATGTCCCGTAACCTCAAGCTGCTCGCCAAGGAGCTGGAGCTCCCGGTCATCGCGCTCTCCCAGCTGAACCGTGGCCCTGAGCAGCGTACGGACAAGAAACCGCAGGTCTCCGACCTCCGTGAGTCGGGATCGATCGAGCAGGACGCCGACATGGTCATCCTCTTGCACCGCGAGGACGCCTACGAGAAGGAGTCCCCGAGAGCGGGCGAGGCGGACATCATCGTCGGCAAGCACCGAAACGGCCCCACCGCCACCATCACCGTCGCTTTCCAGGGCCACTACTCCCGCTTCGTGGACATGGCACAGACCTGAGCGGCCGCGAGAGCGACCTCGCCGAATCCCCGGGCGCGGGACGGAAGTTCCGCGCTGCTCTGCGAGCATGAGGGGCATGACGGAGTGGCGTGGTGTGGCGGTGTCTTCGGACGAGAATCGCGAGGGTGCAGGGCTGTTGCCGAGCACCCGGCGGGAGCTGTGGCGGCGGCTGGCCGTAGGGCAGGCGAAGGGGCGGGCGCCGTCCATGGTGGGGGCGGTCGTACGGGACGGGCAGCCGGTGTGGCTGGGGCTGCGCGGAGCGGTGGACGGCGCGGTGCCGCACGCCGACATGCAGTACCGCATTGGTTCGCTCACCAAGACGTTCGTGGCGGTGCTCGTCCTGCGGCTGCGGGACGAGGGACTGCTCGGGCTGGCCGATCCGCTGGGCAAGCACCTCGACGGTACGCCGGTACCCGACGCCACGGTCGCGCAGCTGCTTTCGCACAGTGCCGGGCTGGCGGCCGAGGCGCGCGGACCGTGGTGGGAGCGGACGCCGGGCCTGCTGCGGCCGGGGCCGGCCGACCTCTTCGGTGAGCGGCCGCGCCGCCACCCGGCGGGCCGCCGGCACCACTACTCCAACCCCGGATACGCGCTGCTGGGCGCGCTCGTCGAGCGGCTGCGCGGTGGCGAGCCCTGGGGTGAGGTGCTGCGCCGGGAGGTGCTGGAGCCGCTGGGGATGACGCGTACGACCCTGGACCCGGTGGCGCCGCACGCGGCCGGCTGGGCCGTACATCCCTGGGCGGACGTGCTGCTGCCCGAACCGGCCGAGGACACCGGGCGGATGGCGCCGGCCGGCCAGCTGTGGTCGACGGTGTCGGACCTGTGCCGGTGGGTGGCGTTCCTGGCCCGAGGCGACGAACGGGTGCTCGGCGCAGCGAGCGTGGCGGAGCTGCGGACGCCCGCCGTACCGGCGGAGGGCGACTGGAGCACGGGGTACGGCCTGGGGCTGCAGCTGCTGCGCACGGACGACGGCCGGGTGCTGGCCGGGCACACAGGCTCCATGCCGGGCTTCCTGGCATCCCTGTGGGTCGGTGCGGACGCCGGTACGGACGAGGGCGTCGCGGGTGTCGCGCTGGCCAACTGCACGTCGGGCCCCGCAGTGAGCGGGATCGCCGCCGACTTCGTACGGATCGTGGCCGAGCGGGAGCCGCGGATTCCCGAGCCGTGGCGGCCGCTGGCCGGGCCGCTGGACGAGGAGCTGCTGGCGCTGACCGGGCCTTGGTTCTGGGGCGCCGCTCCGTACATTCTGCGGCTGCGGGCGGCCCGGGAGCTGGAGCTGAGCCCCATGTCCGGCGGGGGCCGCAGCTCGCGGTTCCGGCCGGCGGAGGACGGGAGCTGGACGGGCCTGGACGGTTACTACGCGGGGGAGACGCTGCGCGCGGTGCGGGCCGGGGACGGTTCGGTGAGCCACCTGGACCTCGGCACGTTCGTGTTCACCCGCGCGCCGTACGAGCCGTCGGCGCCGGTGCCGGGCGGCGTCGACGCGGGCGGCTGGCGTACGGAGGGATGAGTTCAGAGGAGTGAGCCCGAGGGGTGGGCTCGGAGGGGCGAGGACGCCGGGGAGGGCGGTGACGGCGGAGTCGGCTGGCGGGATGCGTGGGGGCCGCGGGCAGCGGGCGCCGGAATCGAGGTCATGGGGCGGACGTACAGTCGAGCCAGATATCAGGAGTGCCCGGGAACCGCCGTCGTGCGGGGCCCGCTACCGCTGGAAGGCCACTGTGACTGCCGTGAACGATGCGACCGCGACCGCGAACTCCGACGCCCCGGTGCTGCTCGACCTGCCGCCGCTCACCGCGGCGCACTTCGCGCGGATCGAGGACAAGGTCGCCGCGCTGATGGGGACCGAAGCGGACGTCGTGGCGATGCAGGGCGAGGCGCTGCTGCCGCTCGAGGCGTGCATCCGCTCGGCCGTACGGCCCGGAAGCACCGCTCTGAACGTCATCACCGGGCCGTACGGCGAGACCTTCGGCGGCTGGCTGCGGTCCTGCGGCGCCGAGGTGGTCACGATCACCGCCCCGTTCACCGGCGCGGTCTCGCCGCAGCAGGTCGCGGACGCGCTGCGGGAGAACCCCGCCATCGACTTCGTGAGCCTGGTGCACGCCGAGGCCGCGACCGGCAACACCAACCCCGTCGCCGAGATCGGCGCGGTGGTGCGGGAGCACGGCGCACTGCTGATGCTGGACGCGGTGGCGTCGGTGGGCGCGGAGCCGCTGCGTACCGACGAGTGGGGTGTGGACCTCTGCGTCATCGGCGGGCAGAAGGCGCTGGCGGGACCGGCCGGGGTCTCGGCCGCTTCGGTGAGCGCCCGTGCCTGGGAGCGGATCGCCGCCAATGAGCAGGCGCCGCGCCGGTCCTACCTCTCGTTGCTGGACTGGAAGGAACGCTGGATCGACGGCGGCCGTACGGCGCTGCCGCACGCGCCGGCGCAGCTGGAAATGCTGGCGCTGGAGCAGGCCGTGGACCGGGTGAACGACGAGGGGCTGGACGCCGTCATCGCCCGCCATCGCGCGGCCGCGGCGTCGACGCGGGCGGGCGTACGGGCCCTGGGAGGTCTGTCGCCGTACGTGGTCCGCGACGAGGACGCCGCACCGGCCGCTACGACGCTCCGGGCGCCGGAGGATGTGGACGCCCGCGAGGTCGTGGCCGCGGCGCTGGCTGCGAACGGTGGCGTTCCGCTGCAGGCCGCGGCCGGGGCGCTGGCCAAGGAGATGATCCGGCTGAACCATTACGGCCGGGCGGCGGACCGTGGAGTGGTCCTGGCCGCGCTGTCCGCGCTGGGCGAGGGGCTGCGGACGCTGGGTGCCGAGCCGGACACCGAGGCTGCCCTGGAGGCGGCGAGGGCCGCATGGGATGCGGTGATCGGCGGCTGAACGGGGCCGAGTGAGCCGCGGGGGAGGCGTCGGAGGGTCGATGTAGGCCATTCGAGTGGCTGAGGGGCCTGTGGGCCGAGAGATGGTCTGAGTGGGGCCGTGTTTCACGTGAAACACGGCCCCACAGTCATGTGCGCCAGAGGGCGAGTCGGAGCCGGGCGAGGAAGCGGAATGCATGTTCTCCAGGGGGAGGCGAGCATTCGCTGGCAATTCACCTGAAAACGGAGCGCTGGGCCCCCTAAGTGCCCTAATTTATGGGCGAGTTGAGTACTGCGCGGGCAGGGCGCCCGGAGGGGCCGCCGCGGAGGGCGAGTCCCGTGTGGCGGCGAGCTTGCGGCCGGTTCACGGCCGGCCGCCTCGGGGGTGGTCCAGCCACGCCTCCGTAAACGGAGGGAGTAACCCGTTTCTGTTGCAGTTTTTCGTCGGCTCTTTTCGGCGACGCGCCGGATGCGCGGTTGTCGATCATGCTTTTAGCGGCCCTTAGAATCGGAACGCCCGGCCCGTTTATCTGCGTGGTTTCCGGGACAGAGGCGCAGCCGTTTCGAGGAGGTCGGGAGAATGCCGGAGACCGGTTCCGCCGCATTGCGTGCCGACGCGCGACGTAATCGAGCGCTCGTGTTGCAGGCAGCCCGTTCCGCCTTCGAGGAACGCGGGTTGACCGTTCCGCTTGGAGAGATCGCGCGGCGCGCGGGGGTGGGGGCGGGCACCGTTTACCGTCATTTCCCTTCCAAGGACGCCTTGTTCAGGGCCACGGTCGCGGACCGGCTGCGGCTGTTCACCGATACGGCGCGGGACTTGGCCGATGTACCGGACCCGGGCGAGGTCTTTTTCCGGTTCATTTCCTCGGTGGTCAGGCTGGTCGCGCAGAACAAGGCGATGTGTGCCGCGCTGGAAGGGACCGCAGTGGTCGATGTGCGCCCTGTAATGCCGGGCCTGGAAGAGGAATTCTGGTCGGCGCTGGACGTGCTGCTGATCAGGGCTCAGCGGGCCGGCGCGGTGCGTAAGGACGTGTCCATCGCCGATGTACGGGTGCTGTTGACCGGGTGCATGGCCATGGAAGTCCGCCGGTCAACGGCGTCCGGCGGACCGGAAACTGGGCCGGGGGACGAGCCGGCGGGGGAATCGGCGGGTGACGTGGATTCCCCGGCCGATATGAGGGTGGCGGACGGTGTATCGGGCCGTATGACGGCCCTGATGTGTGACGCACTGCGAGCCGGGCGGGACGTAACGAAACTCCCGTTCGAAGCCGCAGAAAATAACGAAACTGTGTGCGAAGAATGCGGCGGACCTGTGCAAATGGCGCATACCGGCCGACCCGCCCGCTACTGCGGCGGGGCCTGCCGGCAGAAGGCGCACCGGACCCGGTCCAGGTCCCGTTCCGAAGGCGCCGCAGCCCCTGAGGCGGCGCCCGCCGACGAGTCCACCGAGGTCACAGCTGGCGCTTGAAGCCCAGGTGGGAGGCGTCGAAGCCGATCCGCTCGTAGAACCGGTGGGCATCGACGCGAGTGGCGTCGGAGGTCAGCTGCACCAACTCGACGCCGAGCGCCCGGGATTCCTGCACTGCCCAGTCCATGAGCCGGGTGCCCAGGCCGGTCCCCCGCTCCTCGGAGTGGATGCGCAGGCCCTCGATGATCGACCGGGTGGCACCGCGCCGCGAGAGCCCCGGAATGACGGTGAGCTGGAGCGTCCCGACGACGCGGCCGGCGCGTTCGGCGACGACCAGGTGCTGGTTCGGGTCGTCGGCCAGCCGCTTGTACGCCGTACGGTACGGAGTCAGGTCGTCCGGGGACTCGCGGGTGGCGCCCAGTGCGTCGTCGGCCAGCAGCGCCACGATGGCGGGGAGGTCCGCTTCGGCCGCCCGGCGGATCTTGAAATCGCTCATGGCCGCGACCATATGCGGTACGGGGGCCGCGTCCCAGGGGTAGTACACGTCGCACACGCCACGCCGCTCCGGAGCGCGCGGCGCGGACCGCAAACCCGTCAGGCCGCCGGCCTGGAGTGATTCACCGCACGACCGCCCGCCGGGCCCTCTCCGGCCGCCGCCCGCGCTCCTCGCGCAGGCGGCGGCCGCGGGCTGTCGGCCCCCAGGGCTTCAGTACGGAGATCGCGGTCAGGAAGACGTACAGCGCGAGCGCGACGGCCGGTGCCACGACGAGATCGGTCTCGGGCGGTACCGGCCGGCCTGCTGTCACCGCGCCGGCCGCCGCGCCGATCTGCGTACGCAGCGCGAGGGTGGTGGCGACGACCGCGCCCAGTGTGAGCCAGAACTTGGTGACCACCCACCGGTGCCGGGCCAGCCCCCACGGCGTGCCGAGCGACAGGACGAGGCCGGAGACCAGGGTGAGCAGCGCGAGCGGGATGATCAGCCAGTCGATGAAGATCTTCATCGAGCGGTAGGCGGCCGCGGCGAGATCCGAGGTGACGTCGGAACCGGCGGCGCCGCCCGCGGTCGACGCCGCGATGCCGAGCGCCAGGAGGCCGAGCGTGAGCCCGAGCCAGCCGACGGAGACGACGACGTGGACGACGAGGGTGGCCCGGCGCGCGGGACGGCTGAGCTGCTGCATGTCCCCACCATCGCGCCCGGTGGCCCGCGGCGCGTCTGACGGCGGGAGTATCCGCCCGTACGCGCGGACGAGTACGGCGGGCTGTAACGGCCGGAGCCGACATCTGTACCGGCCGGAGTCGGCCGACGCGGCCCCGGCCCGCCCGTCCCGCGGTACGACCGCCTACCCTCGCCCCCATGGCCAAGCTGCACCTCTTCGACCTGGACGGAACGCTGCTCTACGGGTCCGCCGCCGCCGTGGAGATCGCGCGGCAGCTCGGGCTGGAACGGGAGACCGGCGAGCTGGAGCGCGCCTTCGCCGCCGGTGAGCTGACTCCGCCGCGCTTCGCTCAGCTGGCCTGCGACCTGTGGACCGAGCTGACGCACGCCCATGTCGAGGCCGCGTTCGAGGCGGCGCCCTGGCTGGCCGGCATCCGGGACGTGTGGGCCGACATCCGCGAGCGCGGGGAGCACTGCGCGGTGATCTCCCTCTCCCCGTCGTTCTTCGTGGACCGGCTGCTGGGCTGGGGCGCCGACGCGGCGTACGGCTCGCGCTGGCCGGACGTGCCGTTCCGGGAGCGGGTGGACCCGGCCGGCATCCTGTCCGCCGGTGCCAAGGTGCGGATCGCCGACGAACTCTGCGCGTCGTTCGGGCTGAGCCGGGCCGAGTGCGTGGCGTACGGGGACTCCCGCTCCGACGCGGAACTGTTCGCGGCCCTCCCGGCGTCCGTGGCGGTGAACGCGGACCATCACGTCAGCGAACTGGCGACCTTCGCGTACGCGGGACGGGACCTGAGGGAGGCGTACGCGCTGACGCTCGGCGGGAAGGCCGGCGGGTGAGCCCACCGGCTCGCGCCACCAGCCACGCCACCGGCCGGTTCACCCGGAACTCACCAGGGCTTCACCTGGACGTCGGCGGGCTGCCGCGGAACGGGGCTTGTAGATTCGTCCGCTCCCGGTATGGTCGACTCCGATTCATCGGGCGGGCGCGCCGTGGGATATCCCGGCGTACGTCCGGAGTCCGCCAGCCTACCGGCAACGCACAGTGCGTTACCGGGACTTCAGGCTGTTCGTCCGTACGTACGGGCGCGGGCTGACATGCTGCGGAGGCGTGCGGAGACGGGAACTGCGTTGGGTGTGACACGAGTCGGAGCTGCCCGCTTTCGCGGGTATTGCCCGGCTGGCGGTTGCCGATCAAGAATGCGAAGACGTTCCACGACCGTTCGAGGCGAGGCAGACCATGGACGCTCCGACCACCGCGTCGGCCGGTAACGGCGCCGACGGTGACAGTGGCGCATGGAGTTGGTTCACTCCCTCTCCCGCCAAGTCACCGGAAAAGCCTACCGAGTCGGCCGAAGCCGCCGAATCAGTCGAAGCAGCAAAATCGGCTGAATCAATCGAAGCAACCGAAACAAGCGAATCAACAGTCGGCCAGGCCGCTCCTCCGACCGCTCCCCGTACGGCTGCTCAAGCCGCTCCGGAAGCTGCTCCCCGGGCCGGCGGCCGGACCGCCACGCTCCCGCCCCGCCGTGAGGTACCGGCTGCGGCCGGGCCTGTGCCGGAGTCCGCGCTGGAGGCGTCGGTCCGTACGCAGCAGCCCGCCGCGGCCGAGGCGTCCGCCGACGCGCTGCTCATCCGGCGCACGATGGCGGAGATCGAGCCGGTGGCGGACCAGGTCACCTCGTACTTCTACGCGCTTCTCTTCGTCCGCCACCCCGACCTGCGCCAGCTCTTCCCGGTCTCCATGGACGAGCAGCGCGACCGGCTGTTCAAGGCGCTGCTCACCGCCGCCCAGCGGGTGGACGACGACGCGTCGCTCACCGAGTTCCTGGCGCACCTCGGCCGCGGCCACCGCAAGTACGGCACGCTGCCGGAGCACTACCCGGCCGTCGGCGAGTGCCTGCTCGGCGCGCTCGCCCGGTACGCCACGCTCAGCTGGGACGGCGAGGCCGAGGCCGCCTGGATCCGCGCGTACACCAAGATTTCGCAGGTCATGATCGACGCCGCCGCCGAGGACGAGGCCACCGCGCCCGCCTGGTGGGACGCCGAGGTGGTCGCGCACGAGCTGCGCACGCCCGACGTCGCGGTCGTCACGGTGCGGCCGGACCAGCCGTACCCGTTCCTCGCCGGGCAGTACACCAGCGTGGAGACGCCGTGGTGGCCGCGGGTGTGGCGGCACTACTCCTTCGCCTGCGCGCCGCGCTCGGACGGCCTGCTCTCCTTCCACGTCAAGGCGGTACCGGCGGGCTGGGTCTCGAGTGCGCTGGTGCACCGGGCGCGGCCGGGCGATGTCATCCGGCTCGGCCCTCCGGGCGGATCGATGACCGTCGACCACACCACCGACAACGGCCTGCTGTGCCTGGGCGGCGGGACGGGCATCGCGCCCATCAAGGCGCTGGTCGAGGATGTCGCCGAGCACGGCCGCCGGCGTCCGGTGGAAGTGTTCTACGGTGCTCGCAGTGATCATGACCTCTACGACATCGACACCATGCTGCGGCTGGAGCACGCGCATCCCTGGCTGTCCGTACGCCCGGTGATCTCCAGCGGGCCGACGGGCGGTGTGTACCGGAGCATCAGCGGGCGACTGCCGGACGCGGTACGGGAGTACGGTCCGTGGGGCGAGTACGACGCGTATGTGTCGGGGCCGCCCGGCATGATCCGCAGCGGTGTGGACGCGCTGGTAGGCGTCGGCGTCCCTTCGGACCGTATCCGGCATGACGCCGTTGAAGAGCTTGTCGCGGCGGGAGAGTAGTACTTGAGCACCGAAGACAGCAGCCGCTGGGGTTACTCGCGCGAGCCCGTGGGCCCGTATCCGGACGAGTACGCGGTCCAGTACCCGGACCGGTACGCGAGCGAGTACCCGGATGTCTACACCTACGAGCCGGCCGCCCCGGCCGCGCCCACGCACGAGCGGCTCAGACCGACTGATCCCACGCACGAGCGGCCCGGTCCGGCTTCGCAGGCGTACGAGCAGCCGGCCGCACGGCCGGTGCCCAGCTGGGCCGTCGACGAGCGGGACGAGCGGCCCGGCAGCGACGGTGAGCACCTTGTCCAGCAGCAGATGGGGACGACCGACCGCGCCGACCGCTTCTACCGCGACCAGGTCCTGGACCACCTCAACACGCGCATGCAGGAGTTCGTCGGCCGTCAGGAGATGTTCTTCCTGGCGACCGCGGACGGGAACGGCGAGTGCGACTCGACCTTCCGGGCCGGGCCGCCCGGCTTCGTACGCGTGCTGGACGAGCGCACCCTGATCTACCCCGAGTACCGCGGCAACGGCGTGCTGGCCTCGCTCGGCAACCTCTCCGAGAACCCGCGGCTGGGCATCCTCTTCGTGGACTTCTTGCGCGACCGGATCGGTCTGCATGTGAACGGACGGGCCTGGGTCGTCCCGGACGAGGAGATGCGGGTCCGCCACCCCGATCTGCCGGTCGACCCGGTGCCCGGTCGGCGCGCACAGCTGTGGGTGGCGGTCGAGGTGGAGGAGGCGTACATCCACTGCGCCAAGCACATACCCCACCTGCAGAAGGTCCCCCGACAGGAGCGCGGCGGCGACCGCGCCTGGGGCACCGACGATATGAAGCGCAAGGGCGGCGATTTCTTCGGCGCGGCAGCCGAGGCGGCCGAGCGGGCCCCCTACCGGCGCCGCGAAGAGACGCCGCAGGCACCGGCGGAACCGGCGCCGGCTCGTCCCCGTACCCCCGACCCCTCGTCCTTCCAGGAGGAGGCGGAGCGAGTACTGGCGCTCGTTCAGCAGCGGGCACCGGCGGACTCCGGCGACTTCCGAGGCTGGTTCGGCTAGCCCAAGGGCGACCCTTGTTTCACGTGAAACATGTCCTGTTTCACGTGAAACAGCCGAAAGTGAGGCGACGTGGACTCGGACGTTTCACGTGAAACGGACGGTTCGCGCGGGGTAGGCCCGTCAGCCCAGATCGGGCGCGTGCAGCGCCCGGACGCCTTCGATGTTGGCGTCGAGGTAGTGCCGCAGCGAGAGCGGTACGACCTCGACGGAGGCGATCCCGACGCGCGTGAACGGCACCCGCACGATCTCGTACTCCCCGCACGGCTCCTCCACCTCGGGGCCGTGCCGCCGGGCCAGATCCATGGAGTCGAGCCGGCAGACGAAGAAGTGCTGCACCTTCACGCCGTCCACGCCACCGTCCGTGACGTGCTCGACCGTGTCGACGAAGACCGGTACGACATCCTTGACCTTGGCGCCCAGCTCCTCGTCCACCTCCCGGTGGAGGGCGTCGATCACGGTGGCGTCCTCGGGCTCCACGCCGCCACCCGGCGTGATCCAGTACGGGTTCCGTCCCGGCTTGGTGCGCTTGATCAGAATGAGGTCGTCACCGTCGAGCAGGATCGCGCGGGCGGTGCGTTTGACGACTGGCCGTACGGTCATAGGGGACAGATGCCGCTTTCGACGGCTGGTGAAACCCGCGTCTTGCGGGGCGTGTGACATCCGGCCGCGGGCGCGCCGGATACGTCCCGGTCAGCGCCGGAACGAACTCCTCCATGCCGCTCACCAGTGCGGTAGCCCTGCTCGCCGCCGGTCACCAGGCCGTCGCGGCCCGCAGCAGCCACTCGTGCGCACGGGCGATGTGCGGCAGGGCGAGCGTCCCGGTGCGGACGACGAGGAAGTACGTGCGCAGCGGCGGCACCGGCGGGTCCAGCAGCGAGACCACCTCGCCGCGGTCGAGCGCCGGCGCGGCGAGATAGCGCGGTACGACGGCGAGCCCGGCGCCGGCCGCCGTGCAGGCCAGTACCGCGCGCAGGTCGGCGGCTATCACGGCGGCGGGGGCCGTGGGCCGGGCGTCGAAGACGGCGGACCAGTAGCGGGTGACCAGCGGCAGGCTCTCGTGGACCTCGACCACCGGTACGGGGTCGAGGGCCTTTGGGGCGCGGTCCTGGAGGCCGGCCGGGCCGCCGAGCCGGTCCGCCCAGCGGGGCGCGGCGACCAGGACGTGCTCCTCGTCGCACAGCGGGGTCGCGGTGAGCAGGCCGCCGCGCGGCCGGACGGTGGTGACGGCGAGATCGTGGTGGCCGGCGGCGAGACCGTTGAGCAGTTCCTCGGCGGAACCGAAGGCGGTGCGGACGGCGAGGCCCCGGTCGATGAGCGGGGCGAGGGCCGGGAGGGCGCGTTCGGCGGCGAATTCCGGGGGCCCGGCGAGATGGAGGGTGCGGGTGACGGATTCCTCGTCGAGCCCGGCTTCGGTGATCTCGGTGAGCGCGTCGAGATGCGGGGCGATCTTGTGGGCGAGTTCGTCGCCGACGGTGGTGGCGATGACCCCGCGCGGCCTGCGCAGGAACAGCGGGCGGCCGAGCTGGCGTTCCAGCGACCGTATCTGACTGGTCACCGCGGGCTGGGAGAGTCCGAGGAGGGCGGCGGCGCGGGTGAAGGAGCCGGCCCGGTGCACAGTGACGAAGGTGCGCAACAGCGCCAGATCCATCCATACCCCCTTCTTCCGGGATGCCTGCTCGCGGGGCCACTATAAATTTGTCGATAGGGCTGTGTCGCTAGCGTGATTGGACACTGACGCTGAGTCAACTAGCCTTGATTGTGCGGTTCGTTGCGCATTGAACCGAGGGCGGTCCGAGCCAAGAGGGGGGAGGCTCGGACCGTCTGCTGTGCGTACGGCCGATGCCGGCCGACGGGCCCGCAGGCCGGAGCGGTACCAGGCGGTACTAGCCCCGCGCGGCCCCGTCCAACGCCCGGTCGAGAGCCCGGACCACGTCCGCGACCAGGTCCTGCGGGTCCTCGACGCCGACGGAGAAGCGGATGAAACCGTCCGGCACGGCGTCGCCGCCCCAGCGTCCACGCCGCTCGGCCGTCGACCGTACTCCCCCAAAACTCGTCGCGTCGTCCACCAGCGTCAGTTCGGCCAGAAAACGTTCCGCGTGCGCCTTGTCCGGCAGGACGAACGAGACGACGCAGCCGAAGCGTCCGGGGCGCATCTGGGCCACCGCGCCCGCGTGCGCGGGATCGGTCGGCAGCCCCGGGTGGCGCAGCCCGGTGACCTCCGGGCGGTCGCGCAGCGCTTCGGCGAGCGCCAGCGCGCCCATCGCCTGCCGCTCGACGCGCAACGCCAGCGTGGCCAGCGACCGGTGCGCGAGCCACGCCTCCATCGGGCCGGGGATCGCGCCGACGGTCTTGCGCCACTGCCGTACGGAGTCGGTGTGTGCCCGGTCGCGGGTGGTGACATAGCCCAGCATGATGTCGCCGTGTCCGGTCAGCGCCTTCGTACCGCTGGCCACGGAGAAGTCGGCGCCGAGGTCGAGCGGGCGCTGGCCGAGCGGCGTGGCGAGGGTGTTGTCGACGGCGACCAGGGTGCCCTGGGCGTGCGCGGCCGCGGCGAGCCGGCGGATGTCGCAGACGTCCAGGCCCGGGTTGGAGGGCGTCTCGATCCACAGCAGCCGGGCGCCGTCCAGCACGTCGAGCTGGGCGTCCCCGGCGGTGGGGGCGGTGCGGACCTCGACGCCGTAGCTCTCCAGGCGCTCCCGGACGGCGGGCATGAGCTGGTAGCAGTCGTTCGGCAGGACGACCACGTCGCCGGTGCGGACCTGGGAGAAGAGGACGGCGGAGATCGCGGCCATCCCGGAGGCGAAGACCGAGGTGTGGGCCGGCTCGCCGGGCGACTCCAGCTCCGAGACCGCCTCTTCGAGGAGGGTCCAGGTCGGGTTGGACTCGCGGCCGTAGGTGTACGGCCCGGTGGCGTCGCCCGGCAAGTGGTAGTGGGCCGCGAAGACCGGCCCCGGGAGGGTCGGGCGATACGCCTCGGCCTCGGGGAGGCCGGCCCGTACGGTCCGGGTGCTGTCGCCGGTGCTTCGCGCGTCGTCGCCTGTCATGGGCTCGTCCCCGCCTTCCCGTCGTGCGTCTCCGGCCCGGCCGACTCGGCCCGGGCGACCGCGAGCAGGTCCTCGCAGCCGGCCTCGACCGCGGCCGGGCAGTCCTCGAAGCCTGCCACGCCGTCGTAATACGGGTAGGGAAACTCCGCACCGAGCACGGCTGTGGCGCGCGTCGCGGGCGCCGGGGCGAGCGCCCGCGGGAGAGAGGGGAGAACGGCCGGGGCGGAGCGGTCAGTCCTTGTCCGGCAGGATCACGTGCAGCGCCCAGGAGACGACCGAGACGATCAGGCCGCCCAGTACCGCGGTCCAGAAGCCGTCGACGTGGAAGGCGAGGTCGACCTTCTCCGCCAGCCAGGACGTCAGCATCAGCATCAGGGCATTGATCACGAGCGTGATCAGACCCAGGGTGAGGATGAAGAGCGGGAACGACAGCAGCTTCACCACGGGCTTCACGATGACGTTGACCACACCGAAGATCAGCGCGACCAGGATCAGCGTCCAGACCTTGTTGCCGGTGCTGGTGCCGGTCAGCGTGATGTCGCTGAGCAGCCAGGTGGCCACGGCGAGTGCCGCGGCGTTGGCGAGCGTCTTGACCAGAAAATTCTTCATGGTGGGATCGTCGCAGACACGACGGCGGCAGTGAGGGGCACGCGGGTGATGAAGGCGTTCAGGCTGGAGGAACTGGAGGCGGAACGGGCCGCGAATGACGGCGCGTATCTGCAGTTCCTGCGGGAGCGGAACATGTCGGCGGGGCTGTACGCACTGGACGCCGGCAGCAGCGATCCGCAGGCGCCGCACCAGCAGGACGAGGTGTACCTGGTGGTGAGCGGGCGCGCGTCGATCACGGTGGGGGTGGAGACGACGCAGGTCGCGCGGGGCAGCGTGGTGTACGTACCGGCCGGGGTGCCGCACAAGTTCCACCACATCACCGAGGATCTGCGGGTCATGGTGATCTTCTCGCCCCCGGAGGGCTGAGACGGCGGGCCCGGCTCGGCCTCCTCCCGGCAGCCGAGCCGGGCCTTCCGTACCCGTAGGGGAAGGCTCAGGGCACAGCCGGGGACGCGGGGCCCCCGATGTGGCCGGTCGTCGCCCTAGCATCGATGGTGCAGGGCGGGATCGGACAGGAGCCGGGCGGGCCGGGCGAGTACCGGGCGACGACCAGAAAGCAGGGCAGAACAATGGCCGTGAAGGAGATTTTCGCGGGACTCCCGTGGTGGGTGAAGTGGGTCGCGGTGCCCGTCATCCTGCTGGTCGTCTTCGGCGGGCTGATCGGCAGCGTGGTGGGCTTCCTCGTCGGTCTGCTCTTCAAGATCCTGCTGGCGGTGGCACTGATCGCGGGCGTGGTCTACCTCGTCCGGAGGTTCACCGGATCGTCGTCATAGCTCCTATTCAGTGAGTTGCGAGTTCGTCGCACAGTGAGCGGTGATACCGCGCGAGTGGCGATACCGCGGCAAAGGGCGTCCCGTCCCCAACAGGGGGTATCGGGGCGCCCTTTGTCCGTTCCTGACGGCCCTCTCGCTGTTCCTCCGCACGGGTTTGTTCTTGCGAACTGGTGTCCGGGGCGCTCGCGGCGGGTGAGTGTCCGGTCAAGTCGAGAAATGCGCCGCCTGAGGTAATTCGCAAGCTAATCGACCTGCTGTGAGCAGCGCTCACGTTAGAGTGCCGAGCGAGGCGTCTTCCGGATGCCGGCGTTCCGGAATGTCCGGCCGGTCCGGGCGGTGCGGACGGTGTCCGGAAAGCGCACGCGGCACGGGCGCGGGGCCCGAGCCCGGGGTCGGCACCCCGGCGACCTGTCCTGGGGGTTGGTCTTGGCCACGGCGAACGACGCATCCACGGCTTCCCCGACGCTGATCGGCTCCGTCCAGCGGGCGCTGCGCCTCCTCGAAGCGGTCGCCGCCCACCCGCGCGGCGCGCCCGCCAAACAGCTGGCCAGGGAGACCGGTTATCCCCTCCCGACCACGTACCACCTGTTGCGCACCCTCACTCACGAGGGATATCTCCTGCGCGAGAACGGCGTGTTCCTCCTCGGCGAGGCCGCCGAACTCATCGGCCGGTCCGGGGCCCGTCGCCGGCGCTACTCCCGGATCTCGCAGGCGCTGTCGGCGATGGGGCAAGAGGTGGGTGCCGCGCTGTACTTCGCGGTGTACCACGCGGGCGAGGTGGAGGTGGTCGCGGTGAGCGACGATCCGGAGCGGCCGCCGGTCGAGGAATGGGCGGACTTCCGTACGACCGCTCACGCGCACGCGATAGGCCAGTGCCTGCTGGCCCAACTCGACGAGGAGGGGCGGAAAGATCATCTTTCCCGCCATCAAGTGCAGTCGCTCACGCCCCATTCCGTACGGACGGAGGGTGATCTGCTGCACCGGCTGAACACGGTGCGTAAGGCCCAACTCGCCGTCGAACGCGAGGAATATGCCGTGGGTACGGTGTGCGCGGCAATTCCCATTCAAGTGGGTTCGGTGGCGGCGACCGTGGCGATTTCTCTCCCCGCAGGTGAGGCGGAGAGACTGCTGGCAGTAACCGAAAAGGTGCAGAGGATGGCGGAGTCGACCCTTATGACGCTGGCCTTCTCTATCAGTATCTGAAAAATTACTCCTTGTGATCTGTCGGCAACTGGTCGACGATGGCGTCAATAGCGGTCGGCGGATCATTACCGGCCACTTCGATCAAGTAGTGCGGGGCAGTGGTTGATGAGCCAAACAGTGCAGGCAGAAGTGATGATGAGCTTCATCGTCTCCGAGGAACTCGCCTTCCGGATTCCGGTGGAGCTCGATTTCGACAGTGCCGATCCCTATGCCGTGCGCTTCACGTTCGATCTCCCGGGCGACGCCCCGGTGACCTGGGCGTTCAGCCGGGAACTCCTCCTGGACGGCCTGAGCCGGCCGGCCGGTGAAGGGGACATCCACGTGGAGCCGGCCTCGGGCGCGCACCTCAGTGATGTTTTCGTCAGTCTGCAGGTGGGCTCCGAGCAGGCCCTTTTCCGCGTCGGCGCGGCTCCGCTGGTCGCCTTCCTGGACCGTACGGACCGGCTGGTGCCGCTCGGCCAGGAGCAGATCTGCGGCACGCTCGACGCGGAGCTGGACCGGATCTTCGCGAACGCGCAACGGGCGGGCTGACCGCCGGTCCGGCCCGGTCAGCGCTTGCGGCGGCGGCCCCGTCCACCGCGCCTGCTGCCCGGCTGCCCGGGCCCCGGACCGGCCGCCCGGCCGTCCTGCGCGCTCGGACCGCTCCGGCTGCCTCGGTCCGCGGAGACCACCAGTACCGCCAGCAGGGTGGTCAGCGGTACGGACACGACGAGCCCGATACTGCCCACGAGCGTCCGGATGATCTCCTCGGCCACCATTTCGCTGCCGGCGACCGTGCCGACACCGCTGCGTGCGATGGAGAACAGCAGAAGCAGCGGGAGCGCGGCGCCCGCGTACGCCAGTACCAGCGTGTTCACCACCGACGCGATGTGGTCCCGCCCGATCCGCATCGCCGCGCCGTAGATCTGCCGCCGGCTCGCCGTCGGGTCGGCGTCCCGCAGCTCCCAGACGGCCGCCGTCTGGGTCACGGTCACATCGTCCAGCACGCCCAGCGAACCGATGATGATGCCCGCCAGCAGCAGACCGCGGATCTCGATCCCCGGGTAGAGGCTGTGCACGAGTCCGGTCTGGTCGTCCGTGTTGCCCGTCAGCTGTGCCCAGCCGGTGAACACCGATCCCAGCAGCCCGATCAGCAGCAGTGACGCCAGGGTGCCGAGCACCGCGACTGACGTACGGGCCGTCAGGCCATGGCACATGTACAGCGCGATGAGCATGATCGCGCTGCCCCCGACCACCGCCACCACCAGCGGATTCGAGCCCTGGAGGATGGCAGGCAGGATGAATACGGTGAGGACGGCGAAGCTCGCCGCCAGCGCGACCAGCGCCAGCACCCCGCGCAGCCGCCCGACGACCACCACCGCCAGCGCGAACACCGCGGCGAGCACCCACATCGGGAAGGTGCGGTCCACGTCGGTGACCGAGTACTGAAGGGCCCGGGGCGCCTTGGGCGCGTACGCCACCACGACGTCCTGGCCCTCGCTGTAGCGGCGCGAGGCGTCCGGCGTCACCACGGTCTTGAAGCGGTGCCCTGTGTCTTTGCCGGTGGTCACCTCGATGGTGGCCTGCTCGCAGCTCTGCGCGTTCCGCTGCGTGCTGCCGCCGCCGGGCCCCGTCGGCGGCTGTTGCTGCTGCATCTGCTGCTGTTGCTGCGCGTTCACGTCCGCGCAGTCCACCTTCGCCAGCCGGACGACTCGCGCGGACTGGGTCTCCTGGTCGAAGCCGACCCCCGTTGGCTTGTGCGCGGGTGCACCGCCGGGCCAGAGGGCGATCAGCCCGACGCCCACTGCCAAGGCGAAGGGGATCAGTACCGCGGCAATGACCTTGCGCAGGTGGCGGGAGACGGGTGCGGCGGGCCCGTGGCCATGGCTGTGGCCGTGCATGGGCGGATGAGTGTGCGGCTGCGGCTGGGGCTCGGGCTCGTTGCGGGTCACCGCCCGATCATCCAACAACTCACCGGGCCCCCTGTTCACCACGCGGCATCGGCCGCTACCGTGGTGGCACCTTTGCAATCGCGGGAGCTCGGAGCACCGGGCTGAGAGGGCGCTGATTCCGTACCAGCGGTGTTTCACGTGAAACACCGACACGGAAAGAGCTGCGTCGACCGCCGAACCTGTTACCGGGTAATGCCGGCGTAGGGAGTGGGTCTCAATGACTCTGCAGGATGCACGCACGCCCGAAAACGGTGCGACCGAGGCTGCCGGCGAGCAGCAGATCGGCTGGCACAAGGGCTATGTCTCCGGATCGCGCCCGGACCTCCGGGTTCCCGTCCGGCGAGTGCACCTCACCAACGGCGAGCACGTGACGCTTTACGACACGTCAGGGCCGTACACCGACCCCAACATCGAAACCGACGTCCGCCGCGGCCTCGCGCCGCTGCGGGAGAACTGGATCATCGCCCGCGGCGACACCGAGGAGTACGCGGGCCGGCCGATGCGTCCGGAGGACGACGGCCTCAAGCACACCTCGCCGCGTGGCGGTCTGAAGAACCTCGACGCGGTGTTCCCGGGCCGGCCCCGGCAGCCGCGCCGCGGCCGGGACGGCGCCGTCACCCAGCTCGCGTACGCGCAGCGCGGCGAGATCACCGCGGAGATGGAGTACGTCGCGGTCCGCGAGAACTGCAGCCCCGAATTCGTGCGGGACGAAATCGCGGCGGGTCGCGCGGTATTGCCGGCCAACGTCAACCACCCGGAGATCGAGCCGATGATCATCGGCAAGAACTTCCTGGTGAAGGTCAACGCCAACATCGGCAACTCCGCGGTGACCTCCTCCATCGAGGAGGAGGTGGAGAAGATGACCTGGGCGACCCGCTGGGGCGCCGACACGGTCATGGACCTCTCCACCGGCCGCAACATCCACACCACCCGCGAGTGGGTACTGCGGAACTCCCCCGTTCCCATCGGCACCGTCCCCCTCTACCAGGCCCTGGAGAAGGTCGACGGCAAGGCCGAGGAGCTCACCTGGGAGATCTACAAGGACACCGTCATCGAGCAGGCCGAGCAGGGCGTCGACTACATGACGGTCCACGCCGGCGTGCTCCTGCGGTACGTCCCGCTCACCGCCCGCCGCAAGACCGGCATCGTCTCCCGCGGCGGCTCGATCATGGCGGCGTGGTGTCTGGCGCACCACAAGGAGTCCTTCCTCTACGAGAACTTCGAAGAGCTCTGCGACATCCTTGCCTCCTACGACGTCACCTTCTCCCTCGGTGACGGGCTGCGCCCGGGCTCCATCGCCGACGCCAACGACGAGGCGCAGTTCGCGGAGCTGAAGACCCTCGGCGAGCTGAACACCATCGCCAAGGCGCATGGCGTACAGACCATGATCGAGGGCCCGGGCCACGTCCCGATGCACAAGATCAAGGAGAACATCGACCTCCAGCAGGAGATCTGCGAGGAGGCGCCGTTCTACACGCTTGGCCCGCTGACCACCGACATCGCTCCCGCCTACGACCACATCACCTCGGGCATCGGTGCCGCGATGATCGCCTGGTGGGGCACGGCGATGCTCTGCTACGTCACGCCCAAGGAGCACCTGGGCCTGCCGGACCGCGACGACGTGAAGACCGGCGTCATCACGTACAAGATCGCGGCCCACGCCGCCGACCTGGCCAAGGGCCACCCGGGCGCCCAGGAGTGGGACGACGCCCTCTCCGACGCCCGCTTCGAGTTCCGCTGGGAGGACCAGTTCAATCTGGCTCTCGACCCGGACACGGCTCGCGCCTTCCACGACGAGACGCTCCCGGCCGAACCGGCCAAGACGGCGCACTTCTGCTCCATGTGCGGCCCGAAGTTCTGCTCCATGAAGATCTCCCAGGACATCCGCCGCGAACACGGCGGCGACCTGTCCGTGGACCCCGAGGCCGGCATGGCCGAGAAGTCCAAGGAGTTCGCGGCAGCGGGCAACAGGGTGTACTTGCCGATCGCGGACTGACCGCCGGCACGACCTGAACGCATGACGAGGAGGCCCCGGGATTACCGGGGCCTCCTCGTCATGCCGGGATCATTCCGGCTGGTGGTCCGGGCCGCCGTAGTCCGGGCTGGTGAAGTCCGGGCTCGTGAAGCGGGGCCGGGTCGTGGTGCGGTGGTCGTCCTCGGGGCCCGAGAAGCGCGGGTGGGTGTAGCCGAGGGTGGGCATCCGGCCGCTGTCCGGGGTGCGGTGCGCCACGTATCGTCCGGCCGCTTCCGCGGGCGGAGGCGACTGTCCTTCTCCGGACGCGGGGCCGGTCGCCTCGCCCGCGCCGGCCGGATCCGATGCGTGTTCCTGGACGGTGGCCGGGCTGTCCGTGACCGTCGGTTCGGCGGCCACCACCGTGCTCGCGGGGACCGCCGCGCCCTTCTCCTCTTTCCGGATGTCCGGCTCGGGAGGCGGCTCCGGGGCCGTCAGGGCTTCCAGCAGGAAGGGCTTCAGACCGCGTTCCTGGAGAGCCTCCAGCCAGCGGGTTTTTGCCCGCTCGACCTCCTGGGCCAGTTCCGTGGGATGGGAGGCGCGCAGGGACGTGGCGCCGTTGCGGAGGGCGGTGACGACGAGGCCGCCCATCGCGATGAGGATCGTCGCCGCGGTCAGGGCTGCGAAGACCCAGCCGACACTGATCAGCGGCTGGGCCAGGGGCTCGTCGGGGCTGACGGTGTGCAGGACGTAGCCGATGAGGAGGAAGAGGACCGCGGCGATGCCGGCCAGGACGGGCGCGAGGACCGTGACCATGGCGGCCAGTCCGGCGCCGGTGGCCTCGGCGACCTCGCCGACCGTGGCGAAGCCGACGCCGGTACCGCCCGCGCCGTCACCACCGCCCTCACCCGGTTCGGTACCGGCCGTGGCCGGGCGCGCGGAGGCGGGCGCGCGCAACTCCGCGCGGAGCGCGACGTAGTGCTGGTACTCGGCCGTCGCGCACGCGGCGATGGCGGTCGTGGCGCTGAGCGCCATGGTGCGCAGCTGCTCGGTGTTGAGGCGCATGCCCGTCGCGGCGAAATCCGGGCGGTCGGCCGCGGTGCGCAGTGCCTCGTCGAGGGCCCGCCGGAATTCCTCGCGGTCCTCGTTCAGCAGGTGCGGAGCGCTGTTCATGTGCATCCCCCGATGCTCCGTAGGGCCGTACGGGCCGGCGTGGGCCGGGCAGTTGGCGGGAAACGGAGGAGAGCCTGCTACGGATAGCCCGATGGTAGAGCGCCTCGAGCACGGCGTGACAGAGGATTTCGGAAATTCGCTCCGCCCGTGACAAACCCCTCGGCCGCCCGGCACGTCCCGCCGCCGGCCTGCGGTACCCCTGCCCCGATACGCGTCAGACAGTCAGGGGAAGTTGCACGACGAGCAGCTTTCCGGCCATTGTCACGCCGCCGTCCATGGCGACGGCGAGCCCGTCGGCGTACACGTGCGGCTCTTCGACGGCGGGGTCCTCGCCCTCACCGTCCTCGGTGCCGACCTCGCCGAGGAGGTACGGAATGGGGCTGTGGCCGTGGACGATGCGCTCGCCGCCGTACGTGGCGAGCAGTTCGCGCACGGCCTGCGGCCCGGACTCGTCGCGGAAGGCGAAGCGCTTGGTGAGCTTGCGGAAGAGGTCCCAGACCTCGTTGGCGTCGCTGCGGGTGAGGACCTCGTGGACGGCGTCGTTGACGGCCTCGATGGAGTCGCCGTAGTCGAGGTACGCGGTGGTGTCGGAGTGCACGAGGAGGTGGCCGTCCTCCTGCGTGACGGCGTCCAGCCGGGCCATCCACTGCAGGTGGTGGTCCTGGAGGCGGTCCATGTCGGTCTTCTGGCCGCCGTTGAGCAGCCAGGCGGCCTGGAAGGAGGCGGTGCCGGCGCCGGACTGCACGGGGGTGTCGCCGAACCGCTTGGCGCCGAGCAGGAGCAGCTCGTGGTTGCCCATGAGGGCCTTGCAGTAGCCGCCGGCCGCGGCGGCCTCGGCGGACAGCTGCATGACCAGGTCGATGACGCCGATGCCGTCGGGGCCGCGGTCGGTGAAGTCGCCGAGGAACCACAGCCGGGTATTGCCCGCCGCCCAGTGGCCCTCGGCGTCGATCAGCCCCTCGGCGAACAGCGCCGCGCGCAGCTCGTCGTAGTAACCGTGCACGTCACCGACGACGTACAGCGGGCCGCCGGCCTCGCCCTCGCCGACCTGCTGGAGGTCGACGGCGGGGTGGTCGACGAGCGTGTCCGTGTACGCGGCCGGGGTGCCGTCCGGACCGACGACGGGGATGTCGCGCTCGGTGGGGGTGTAGTCGGCGGGCAACTCATCCTGCGGCAGCGTGGCCTGCGGGCCGGTGCCGTAGGTGAGGCGCGCGTACGGCCGGGCCCTGGTCCGTACGCGGACCTCCGGGTCGAGGCGCTCCTGGGGAGCGGGCACGTCCGGGAAGACCTGGCCGGGCCCCGGGCCGTAGCCGTCCTGAGGGACGTATCCCTCCTGCGGTACGTACGCGCCGTCGGCGGCGTGTGCCTCCTGTGGACGACCGTCCAGTGCGGCCCCGGGAGTTCCAGGAGGAACGGGCGCAGGAGGTTGTGCTGCCATGGTCCGCACCATGGGTCCCAGACCGGCCCCCTGAGTCATCGACCCCTCCACCGTCGCGCCGCCGTGCACCTCGCGGACCTTGCCTGGTCGACGGCGGTCCGTGGTGTCGTGCGCCCATCATAGGAACGCCGCTCGCAGGTTGTGACGCACCCGGGGGTGCTCAATCGTTCGGAGCCCGGCGTTCCCTGCTATTTTCTCCCGGCTTCGCCCTGTTTTTCCCTGCGCGGCCGTGGCCGTCCGGCGGAACGCTCAGTCGCCGGACGGGCCGCGCGGTGGGCTGACCGTCGTACGTGGGGACCTCCGTTGAGAGGAGGTGCGCACGATCAGGTCGGTCGGTATTACCTGCTCGACCGGGCGCCCGCTGTCGAGCCCTTCGATGGCGTCGATGAGCAGCTGGACGACGGCGGTGCCGATGCGCCGGGGCTTGAGCGAGAGGGTCGTGATGGGGGGCTCGGTCGTGGCGTAGACCGTGGACTCGCTGCAGCACACCAGCAGGAGATCGTCGGGGACCCGGAGGCCGTACCGGCGGGCGGCGGCGAGCAGGTCGGTGCCGTTCGGGTCGAAGAGGCCGTACACGGCGTCCGGGCGGTCCGGCCGGGCCAGCAGCCGGTCGGCGGCGACGGCGCCCGCGCACGGGTCGTGCGCCGGATAGGACTCGTATACCGGGTCCTGGCCGACCCGCTCGCACCAGCGGAGATACGCGGTGGTGGACAGACGGGTGTAGGTGTCGGTGGTGGTGCCCGTGAGGAGGCCGATGCGGCGGGCGCCGGCGTCGGCGAGGTGCTCCAGGAGGCCCATCACGGCTGCCTCGTGGTCGTTGTCGACCCAGCCGGTGACGGGGAGGGTGCCGCCGGGGCGGCCGTCGGAGACGACGGGGATGCCGTGCCGGACGAGCTCGGTGACGACGGGATCTCCGTCGGCCGGGTCGATGACGACCGTGCCGTCCAGGGCGACGTTGGACCAGACGTCGTGGCGGGAGGTCGCGGGGAGGATGACCAGGGCGTAGCCACGGGCCAGCGCGGCGGAGGTGGCGGCGCGCGCCATCTCGGCGAAGTACGCGAACTCGGTGAAGGTGAAAGGTTCATCCCCGTACGTGGTGACGGTCAGCCCGATCAGGCCGGACTTGCCGGTACGGAGCGTGCGGGCGGCGGCGGAGGGGCGGTAGCCCAACCGGTCGGCGACCTCGCGGACGTGGCGACGGGTGGCGTCCGGAAGCCGGCCCTTGCCGTTGAGCGCGTCGGAGACAGTCGTGATGGAGACACCGGCTGCGGCGGCCACGTCCCGGATGCCTGCCCGCCCCAACCGGCGTCCGGTCGACCGGCTCACCTGGTGCTTCCCTGCTGCTGTCATGGCGAGCCGATAGTAGGGCTCGGAGGGGGCCATCGCGGGGCTCCCTTATGTGCAGACGAAAGGCACGTTTCTGCATGCCGAAAGGCCGTCAAACTCCTTGGAAAGCAAGGACGTTGGAGGTCAGAGCGTAGCTCTGGCCGGTGATCGTCGGGCTTGACCTACAGATTGCGTCAGGTATCGAAGAGGTCTCAAGTCACCTTCACGGGTGATGCGCGCCACGGCGCGAGCCACCGGCGCGTGACACAGGGGGAGGCGCTCCGCAAAGGCCCTGCGCCCTGAGCTGGGGCATGGCGCCGGTATATGTCATGCGCATGCCCGTACAGGCTCGGGAGGGAGCCGGAGGGCGGAGGACCCTACGCCGCACGGCTCAATCCTCATAAGGTGTGCAGTATTGGTGACGAGCGGGACGGTCGAGGAGGACCTGCGGTGAGCGAGAAGACCCCGAAGCTGCGTGCGGCGCTGGACGGCGTTCCCACCTACAAGCCCGGGAAGCCGGCCGCCGCGGGCGGCCCGGTGGCGTACAAGCTGTCCTCCAACGAGAACCCCTACCCGCCGCTGCCCGGCGTGCTGGAGACCGCAGTGACCGCCGCCGGCGCCTTCAACCGGTACCCGGACATGGCCTGCACCGGGCTGATGGCGGAGCTGTCGGAGCGGTTCGGCGTGCCGGCCGAGCACCTGGCGACCGGCACCGGCTCGGTGGGCGTGGCCCAGCAGCTGATCCAGGCAACGGCCGGCCCGGGCGACGAGGTCATCTACGCTTGGCGCTCCTTCGAGGCGTACCCGATCATCACCCAGATCTCCGGCGCCACGTCCGTGCAGGTCCCGCTGGACGACAACGAGGTGCACGACCTGGACGCGATGCTCGCGGCCGTCACCGAGCGGACCCGGCTGATCTTCGTGTGCAACCCGAACAACCCCACCGGCACCGTGGTGCGCCGCGCGGAGCTGGAGCGTTTCCTCGACGCGGTCCCCTCCGACGTACTGATCGTGCTGGACGAGGCGTACCGCGAGTTCATCCGCGACGCCGACGTGCCGGACGGCATCGAGCTCTACCGCGACCGCCCGAACGTCTGCGTGCTGCGCACCTTCTCCAAGGCGTACGGGCTCGCCGGGCTGCGGGTGGGCTTCGCGGTGGCGCACGAGCCGGTCGCGGCGGCGCTGCGCAAGACGGCGGTGCCCTTCGGCGTGAGCCAGCTCGCGCAGGACGCGGCGGTCGCTTCGCTGCGCAGCGAGGACGCGCTGCTGGAGCGGGTGGACGCGCTGGTGGCCGAGCGGACCCGGGTGGCCAGGACGCTGACCGACCAGGGCTGGACCGTGCCGGAGTCGCAGGCCAACTTCGTGTGGCTGCGGCTGGGGGAGCGCACCGTGGACTTCGCGCGGGCGTGCGAACAGGCGGGCGCCGTGGTGCGGCCGTTCCCCGGCGAGGGCGTGCGGGTCTCGATCGGCGAGACCGAGGGCAATGACATCTTCCTGCAGACGGCCGAGGCGTTCCGCAAGGAGATGTGACCGGCAGCCGTGAGTGCGGCGGGGTGGCCGCGGTCCTTGTGGGCCGCGGCCACCCCATTGCTTTTGCTGGACACAGCTGTTCCGCGCCTCCGGAGGCGTCAGGCGCGTTCCACGCGGACGGGGTCGCCGTCGCGGACGGTGGCGAGGCGGCGCGGGTCGCCGTCGACGCGGCCGAGGATGTTGCAGGGGGACGCGAGCCGGGACTCGTCCCCGCGGGAGATGGGCGTCGGGCCGTACGGCAGGGCCAGCGCGTCGCCGTCGGTCCAGAACGCGACGGTGCCCGGCTCGACGACCTGCTGGGCGCCGGGCTCCAGCGCGGGGGAGACGGGGGTGGCGAAGTAGACCTCCTCGCCCCAGGTGCGGGCGGTGGAGGCGAGCGGGAGCGCGGCTTCCAGGGCGGTGGCGGTCGGCGTGTCCTCCAGGGTGGCGGTCAGGTGACCTGCGGGCCATGAGATGCGTATCTGCATGGCGCCAAATTCAACAATATGTTGAAGGTCGGCGGAAGAGGGTGCCGACGAAAAACGGCGTGTACACGTTCACTAACAGCCCGTCCGGCGGTCGCTCGGCAGGGCGTATCAGGGTTTTCGGCGCCACGGAATACCGCGTGACCACGGTCACGTACCCCCCGTTCCGATGAGCGGAAAGTCATGGGAGATAATTGCTTGTGAATGTGAACGCGTTCACAAGCACCTCCGCTTTTGTCCCCCTTTATGCAGGACAAAAGGTGCAGGGGGGTGTGGCGAGAACGGCGACCGTAAGGAGACATCGACGTGGAACTGGCGTTGGCGCCAGAGACCTTGGCGCGATGGCAATTCGGCATCACGACCGTCTATCACTTCCTCTTCGTGCCCTTGACGATCTCTCTCGCCGCCCTGGTGGCCGGACTGGAGACGGCATGGGTCCGCACGGGCAAGGAGGGGTACCTCAAGGCGACGAAGTTCTGGGGCAAGCTCTTCCTGATCAACATTGCGATGGGTGTCGTCACCGGCATCGTCCAGGAGTTCCAGTTCGGCATGAACTGGTCCGACTACTCGCGCTTCGTCGGTGATGTCTTCGGCGCCCCGCTCGCGTTCGAAGCCCTCATCGCGTTCTTCTTCGAGTCCACCTTCATCGGCCTGTGGATCTTCGGCTGGGACAAGCTGCCCAAGAAGATCCACTGCTTCTGCATCTGGATGGTCTCGATCGGCACGATCCTGTCGTCGTACTTCATCCTCGCGGCCAACTCCTGGATGCAGCACCCCACCGGCTACCGGATCAACAAGGCCACCGGGCGCGCGGAGCTGACCGACTTCTGGAAGGTGCTGACGCAGGACACCACCCTGGTCGTCGTCTTCCACACCCTCACGGCGGCCTTCCTCGCGGGCGGCGCCTTCATCGTCGGCATCGCCGCGTACCACCTGCTGCGCAAGAAGCACGTCAAGGTCATGCGGACCTCGCTCCGCCTCGGCCTGGTGACGCTGGTCGTGTCCGGCCTGCTCACCGCCGTCAGCGGCGACCTGCTGGGCAAGGTCATGTTCCAGCAGCAGCCGATGAAGATGGCCTCGGCCGAAGCGCTGTGGGACGGGCAGGCACCCGCGCCCTTCTCGGTCTTCGCCTACGGGGACGTGTCCAAGGGCCACAACACCGTCGAGGTGGAGATACCCGGCCTGCTCTCGTTCCTCGCCCACGACGACTTCTCCTCGTACGTGCCCGGCATCAACGACGTGAACAAGGCCGAGCAGGAGAAGTACGGGCCCGGGGACTACCGGCCCAACATCCCGGTCGCCTACTGGGGCTTCCGCTGGATGATCGGCTTCGGCATGACCTCCTTCGCCCTCGGCGTGGCCGGCCTCTGGCTCACTCGCAAGAAGTTCTGGCTCTCGCAGCGGCTGCGGACGGGGGACGACGAGGTACCGCACCTCGCGCTCACCAAGGACAAGGCGCTCGGGGACGGGCTCTCCAAGTGGGCCTGGCGGCTCGCCGTGGTCACCCTCGGCTTCCCGCTGATCGCGAGCTCCTGGGGCTGGATCTTCACCGAGATGGGCCGTCAGCCCTGGGTCGTCTACGGCGTGCTGCGCACCTCCGACGCGGTCTCCCCCGGCGTCTCGCAGGGCGAGGTGATCACCTCGATGGTCGTCTTCACCGCGCTGTACGCGATCCTCGCCTGGGTCGAGGTCAAGCTGCTCGTGAAGTACGTCAAGGCCGGACCGCAGGAGCTGTCGGAGTCCGACCTCAACCCGCCCACGAAGATCGGCGGCAACGACAGCGACGCCGACCGGCCGATGGCCTTCTCGTACTAGGGGGCAGCTGTGCACCTTCACGACGTCTGGTTCGTCCTCATCGCCTTCCTGTGGGTCGGGTACTTCTTCCTCGAAGGATTCGACTTCGGGATCGGCGTCCTCACCAAGCTGCTCGCCCGTGACCGGCGCGAGCGGCGGGTCCTCATCAACACCATCGGCCCGGTCTGGGACGGCAACGAGGTCTGGCTGATCTCCGCGGCCGGCGCGACCTTCGCGGCCTTCCCCGAGTGGTACGCCACGCTCTTCTCGGGCTTCTACCTGCCGATGCTGCTGATCCTGCTCTGCCTCATCGTGCGCGGTGTGGCCTTCGAGTACCGCCACAAGCGGGACGAGGAGCGCTGGCAGAACAACTGGGAGAACGCGATCTTCTGGACCTCGCTGCTCACGCCGGTGCTGTGGGGCGTGATCTTCGGCAACATGGTCGGAGGCGTGAAGATCGACGCCGACAAGAACTACGTCGGCTCGCTGCTCGACCTGCTGAACCCGTACGCGCTCCTCGGCGGCCTGGCCATGCTGGCGCTGTTCACCTTCCACGGCGCGGTCTTCGCCTCGCTGAAGACGGTGGGCTCCATCCGGGAGCGGGCGCGCGTCACCGCCTCGTTCCTCGGCATGATCGCCATGGGGCTGGCGCTCGTCTTCATGGTCTGGACGCAGATCGACAAGGGCGACGGCAAGAGCGTGGTCGCGCTGGTCGTGGCGGCGGTCGCGCTGCTCGCCGCACTGGTGGCGAACATGTTCGGACGGGAGGGCTGGTCCTTCGCCTTCTCCGGCGTCACCATCGCGGCCCTGGTCGTGATGCTGTTCCTGACGCTCTTCCCGAACGTCATGACGTCCTCGCTGAACGAGAGCTGGAACCTCACGGTCAGCAACTCCGCGTCCAGCCCGTACACCCTGAAGATCATGACCTGGTGCGCAGCCATCGCGGCCCCGCTCGTGATGCTCTACCAGGGGTGGACGTACTGGGTGTTCCGCAAGCGCATCGGCACGCAGCACATCGCCGACGCGCACTGATCCCCTTCCGTTACGCACGCCAGGACGGATGTTTCACGTGAAACCGATCGACCCGCGCCTGCTTCGGTACGCCCGTGCCACCCGCTTCTTCCTTGTCGCGGTGGTGATGCTCGGCCTTGCCGGAGCGGGCCTGGTCATCGGCCAGGCGATGCTCATCGCCGAGGTCGTCGTCGGCGCCTTCCAGCGCGACCTCGACCTCGGCGGACTGAGCACGCCGCTCCTGCTGCTCGCGCTGGTCTCGGTCGGCCGGGGGCTCGTCTCCTGGCTGACCGAGCTGGCCGCGCACCGGGCGAGCGCGGCAGTGAAGTCCGAGCTGCGCACCCGACTGCTGGAGAAGGCCACCGGGCTCGGCCCGTCATGTCCCACCCGTCTCCCGGCCACCACCCCTGGTGGAGGCGCTTCGCGCCGCCCCTCTGAATTGCGGACCGGCGAGCTCACCACCCTCGCCACCCGCGGCATCGACGCGCTCGACGACTACTTCGCGCGCTACCTGCCGCAGCTCGGCCTCGCGGTCGTCGTGCCCGTCGCCGTGCTTGTACGGATCGTGACCGGCGACTGGATCTCCGCGGCGACCATCGTCGTCACGCTCCCGCTCATCCCGCTGTTCATGATCCTCATCGGCTGGGCGACCCAGTCGCGGATGGACCGGCAGTGGAAGCTGCTGAGCCGGCTGTCCGGCCACTTCCTCGACGTCGTCGCGGGACTGCCCACGCTGAAGGTCTTCGGCCGGGCCAAGGCCCAGGCGGACGCGATCCGCACCATCACCGGCGAGTACCGCCGGGCCACCCTGCGCACGCTGCGCATCGCCTTCCTGTCCTCCTTCGCCCTGGAACTTCTCTCCACGATCTCGGTCGCGCTGGTCGCGGTCGGCGTGGGCATGCGGCTCGTGAAGGGCGATCTCGACCTGTCCACCGGGCTGATGGTGCTGATCCTGGCGCCCGAGGCGTATCTGCCGCTGCGGCAGGTGGGCGCGCAGTACCACGCGGCGGCCGAGGGGCTGGCGGCCGCCGAGGAGATCTTCGCGGTACTGGAGACCGAGGCGGCCGGGCACGGCGGGACGCGCGAGGCCCCGGCGGGCACCGGGATCGTCGTGGACGGCCTGGTCGTACGCCACCCCGGACGCCCCCAACCCTCGCTCGCCCAGACGTCGTTCGAGGTCGCGGCCGGGGAAACCGTGGCGCTGACCGGACCGTCCGGTGCGGGCAAGACCACGCTGCTGAACGTCCTGCTCGGCTTCGCGAAGCCGGCCGCCGGCCGGGTGCTGATCGACGGCGTGGACCTCGCCACGCTCTCCCCCGACAGCTGGCGCAGCCGTATCGCCTGGGTGCCGCAGCACCCGTACCTCTTCGCCGGCACCGTCGCCGAGAACGTGCGGCTGGCCCGGCCGGACGCCGACGACGCGGCGGTGCGGGCCGCGCTGCGCGACGCCGGCGCCCTCGGCTTCGTCGACGCGCTTCCCGACGGCCCCGGCACCCGGCTCGGCGAGGCCGGCGCGGGCCTCTCCGCGGGCCAGCGCCAACGGCTCGCGCTGGCCCGCGCGTTCCTCGCCGACCGCCCGGTGCTGCTGCTCGACGAGCCCACCGCGAACCTCGACGGCGCGACCGAGGAGTCCGTGGTGGACGCCGTACGCCGTCTGTCGGAGGGCCGCACGGTACTGCTGGTGGCGCACCGTCCGGCTTTGCTGCAGGCGGCGGACCGAGTCGTCCACCTCTCCGGACACCACAACGCGCCTGCACCCGCCGGGACAACGGGAGGGGCCGGGGTGGAAGAGGCGGTCGCCGGACGTGAGCCGAAGCAGTCCGACGACCGCACCCGGACCCCCGGTCCCGGCACCGACCACGACACTCCCGTACGGACGCAGGGCCGTCCACTGGCCCGCCTGAGGGCCCTGGCCGGCCCCCACCGCGCCCGCTTCGCCCTGGCGTTGCTGCTCGGCAGCTGCGCGCTCGGCAGCGCCGTGGGACTGATGGCCACCTCCGGCTGGCTGATCTCGCGCGCCTCGCAGCAGCCGCCCGTGCTGTACCTGATGGTCGCGGTCACCGCGACCCGCGCGTTCGGCATCGGCCGGGCCGTCTTCCGGTACGCCGAGCGGCTGGTCGCGCACGACGCGGTGTTCCGGATGCTGGCGGACGTCCGGGTGGCGGTCTACCGGCGGCTGGAGAGGCTCGCGCCCGCCGGGCTGCGTGACCGCAGCCGCGGCGACCTGCTGTCCCGGCTGGTCGCGGACGTGGACGCCGGGCAGGACTACTTCCTGCGCTGGCTGCTGCCGGCGGGCGCGGCCGTCGTGGTCGGCGCGGGTGCGGCCGGGTTCACCGCCTGGCTGCTGCCGGAGGCCGGCGCGGTGCTCGCCGCCGGGCTGCTGCTGGCGGGTGTCGTCGTACCGGTGGCGTCCGGCGCGCTGGCGCGGCGGGCCGAGCGGCGGCTGGCCCCGGCCCGCGGCGTGCTCTCCGCACGCGTCGTCGACCTGCTCACCGGTACGGCCGAACTCACGGTCGCGGGCGCGCTGCGGGAGCGGCTGGCCGGCACCCGGCGCGCGGACCGCGACCTGACGGCGGTGGCCTCCCGGTCCGCCGCGGCGGCCGGTGCCGGCGCCGGGCTGATCGCGCTGCTGACCGGGCTGACCGTCGCGGCCGCCGCGGTAGTCGGCGTACAGGCCGTGCACGACGGGCGGTTGAACGGGGTGAGCCTGGCGGTGGTCGTGCTGACGCCGCTGGCCGCGTTCGAGGCGGTCGCCGGGCTGCCGTTGGCCGTGCAGTACCGGCAGCGCACCCGCCGCGCCGCCGAGCGGGTCTTCGAGGTACTGGACGCGCCGGTGCCGGTCAGCGAGCCGGCCGAGCCGGTGGCGGTACCGGAGTCGCCGTTCCCGGTGGTGGTGAGCGGGCTGACGGCCCGGCACCCCGGGCAGGTGCGGGCGGCGCTCGACGGGGTGGGCTTCACGCTCGCGCCCGGCCGCCGGATCGCGGTCGTCGGCCCGTCGGGTTCGGGCAAGACCACGCTCGCGCAGGTGCTGCTGCGCTTCCTAGACCGCGAGTCCGGCACGTACACCCTCGGCGGAGTGGACGCGCAGCAGGCGGACGGCGATGCGGTACGGCGGCTGGTCGGCCTGTGCGCGCAGGACGCCCACCTCTTCGACAGCTCGGTGCGGGAGAACCTCCGGCTGGCCCGGCCTTCCTCCGAGGACGACGAGCTGTGGCAGGCGCTGGAGCGGGCCCGGCTCGCGGACTGGGTGCGCGGGCTGCCGGACGGGCTGGACACGCTGGTCGGCGAGCACGGCGCGCGGCTGTCCGGCGGGCAGCGGCAGCGCCTCGCGCTGGCCCGTGCGCTGCTCGCGGACTTCCCCGTGCTGGTGCTGGACGAGCCGGCCGAGCACCTGGACCTGGCCACCGCCGACGCGCTGACCGCCGACCTGCTGGCGGCGACCAGCGGCCGGACGACGGTCCTGATCACGCACCGGCTGGCCGGTCTGGAGACGGTCGACGAGATCCTCGTACTGGACCGCGGGCGCGTGGTGCAGCGCGGCCCGTACGAGAAGCTCGCCGCGGCCGACGGCCCGTTCCGCCGGATGCGGGACCGGGAGCGGGCGACGGACGCGCGGTACGCCGCGGCGGCACGCGCCTGGCGTCACGCGAGCCTCGCAGAAGCGCGACTTTCCTCGACAAAAAGGACTTACTAGGCTCGGGGCATGGCAGTCACGGCAGGATCAGCGAGCGGGCCCGGAGCGCCGGAGGGCCCCGCGCGGGACTCCGATGGCGACACCATGGACGCCGCCACGGAGGCGACGCGCAGCCTCCAGGGGGTGGCCCCGCAGATCACCGCCCGGCTGCCGCGCCTCCTGGAGGCCATGCGGACCGTCGGCGCCGGGCTGGACCTGCACATCACGCTGGACCGCATCGTGGAGACCGCGGCCGAGCTGGCCGGTGCCCGGTACGCGGCCATCGGCATCGTCGACGAGGCACGCGAGGGCCTGTCGGACTTCGTGACATACGGCGTGACCGGGGAGGACCACCGGCGCATCGGCGCGCTGCCCGACGGCCACAAGGGCCTGCTCGGCGCGCTCATCCACGACCCCCGGCCGGTGCGCCTGACCGACCTCACGCAGGACCCGCGCGCGGCCGGCTTCCCGCCCGGCCACCCGCCGATGCGCACGTTCCTCGGGGTGCCGATCCGCGTACAGGGGGAGATCTTCGGCAACCTCTACCTGACGGAGAAGCGCGGCGGCGGCGAGTTCAGCGAGAGCGACCTGCACATGGTGCGGGTGCTCGCGACCGAGGCGGGCCTGGCGATCGGCAACGCCCGGATGTACGCGGCGACCCGGCAGCGCGAGCGCTGGATCGACGGCGCGGCCGCCGTCACCACCGCGCTCCTCGCGGGCAGCGACGTGGACGAGTCGCTGGCGGTCGTCGCCGAGCAGGCCCGGCGGCTGGCGGACTCGGCGGCCGGGATCGTGCTGCTGCCCGAGGCGGACGGCGGGCTGGAGATCGTGGCCGCGGCCGCGGACGACCCGGTGCGGCTCACGGGGACGCGCATCCCGCCCGACAGCCCGGTGACCGCCACCCTCCTCGCCGGCGAACCGGTGTTCGTCGAGGACTCGGCGACCGATCCCCGCATGGTCACCGAGGTCGCGCCGTACTTCGGGCCCAGCATGCTGCTGCCCCTGAAGAGCGGCGGCCGCGTGCTGGGCACCCTCGCCACGCCGCGGGCCCGGGGCGCGCGCCAGTTCACCGCCGCGGAGCGCACGCTGGCCACCCAGTTCGCCCAGCAGGCCGCGCTGGCGCTGGTCCTGGCGGACGCGCGGCGCGACCGCGAGCGGCTGGCCGTCTACGAGGACCGCGACCGGATCGCCCGGGACCTGCACGACCTGGTCATCCAGCGGCTGTTCGCGACCGGGATGATGCTGGAGGGCGCGGCGCGCAAGGCCGTGGTGCCCGAGGTGCGGGATGGCGTCGGCAAGGCCGTCGACGAGCTGGACGTGACCATCCAGGAGATCCGTACGGCGATCTTCGCCCTGCAGCAGGGGCCCGCCGAGGCGCCCGCGGGGCTGCGCACACGGGTGCTGCGCGAGATCGGCACGGCGGCGGTGCCGCTGGGCTTCCAGCCGTCGGTGAACTTCGTCGGCCCGGTGGACGCCAGGGTCGGCGAGTCGGCCGGCAAGAACCTGATCGCCGCGCTCCGTGAGGCGCTGTCCAACGCCTTCCGGCACGCCCAGGCATCCCGTATCGAGGTCGTCGTGGACGCCACGGCCACGCTGCCGGACGGGCGGGACGCGGTACGGCTGACGGTCGCCGACGACGGCGTGGGCATCCCCGAGGGCGGCCGGCGCAGCGGCCTGAAGAACCTCGCCCGGAGGGCGGAGGCGCTGGGCGGGTCCAGTACGTACGGACCCGGGCTCGGCGAGGAGGGTGCGGGCACGATGGTCACGTGGGAGGCGCCGCTGTAAGGGGGGAGCTGCCGCTGCTACAGGTGGCGTGTACGGCACGCTCACCCAGGTGGCCGGACACCCGTGCTCCGTTCGGTGGCTTACGCGAGGGAGCGGGAACCACGCTCCCTCGCCTGGTGTCCTGATCGCGCCACTATCTGCCCATGCATCCAGGTCTGTCGTGTCGTCCGGAGGCACGCGCGCCGCGTCGGGGCCGGGCCGGCCGGCCGCGCGCCCGCCGGCGTGGTGCCGTCGTGTGCGCGTTCACGATCGTGCTGGGCGGGCTGCTGCCCGGCGGACTGCTCACGGGCGGCGCGCCCGTGGGCCCGGCCGTGGCCGCCACCGCGTACGAGGGCGCGGCGCTGCCGGGGCATGCGGCGCGCCACGAGAGCGCGGCGCGACACGGTACCGAGATGCGGCGCGCAGGCGGCGCGCGGTACGAGAGCGGCGGGTCCGGCCGTACCGCGGCGCACGACCGTACGGCCAAGCGCGGCCGGGCCGGCCGGCTGGTCCGGGCGCGCCTGGAGGTGCAGCGGCTCGACGCGGCCGCGAGCCGGGTCGGCCGGTCGTACAAGGAGGGCCTGCGCGCCGCCAGGGCGGAGCGGGCCCGCGCAGGGCGGCTGACCGAGCGGCTGCGCCGGGAACGCCGTACCGCGGCGGCGCTGCGCCGTACCGCCGGGCGGATCGCGGCCGAGCAGTACCGCACCGGCGGCGGGCTGTCCTACGCCGTGCGCGTGCTGGCCGCGGCGTCCCCGGAGGACCTG
>NZ_NHSG01000329.1:0-3895 GCF_020024005.1 Streptomyces purpurogeneiscleroticus | reverse complement strand
TGCGAGATCCGGGCCGGATCGCCTTCCTCGATCCAGGATCTCGGGTCGACGAACGGCATCGTGGCGCTGGATCGAGATCAACGGCACCCGCCATCAGATCTCGCGTCCGACGCTGGTTCTCGGCCGCAGCACCGACGCCGATGTGCGCATCGACGATCCGGGGGTCTCGCGTCGGCACTGCGAGATCCGGGCCGGATCGCCTTCCTCGATCCAGGATCTCGGGTCGACGAACGGCATCGTGGTGGACGGGCAGCACACCACCCGCGCTACGCTCCGCGACGGCTCGCGGATCGTCGTGGGCAGCACCACCATCGTTTACCGGCAAGCCGAAGGGTGAAGCGGGGGCAATGTCAGAGCTGACCCTCACGGTCATGCGGTTGGGTTTCCTCGCCGTACTGTGGCTGTTCGTCATCGTGGCCGTACAGGTCATCCGCAGCGATCTGTTCGGCACGCGCGTCACACAGCGCGGTGCCGCCCGTCGCGGAGGCCAGGAGCAGCGAGGCGCACAGCGGCAGACGGCGGCACCGCCGCAGGCGCAGCGTCGCCAGGAGAGCGGACGCGGCGGCAGCAGCCGCCAGCGCCGCGGCGCTCCCACCAAGCTGGTGGTCTCCGAAGGGACCCTCACGGGCACGACGGTCGCCCTGCAGGGCCAGACCATCAGCCTCGGCCGGGCGCACGACTCCACGATCGTGCTGGACGACGATTACGCCTCCAGCCGGCATGCCAGGATCTACCCGGACCGTGACGGCCAGTGGATCGTCGAGGACCTCGGGTCGACGAACGGCACGTACCTCGAGCGGACCCGGCTGACGACGCCGACGCCGATTCCGCTCGGAGCCCCGATCCGCATCGGCAAGACCGTCATCGAGCTGCGGAAGTAGTACGACAATGAGCGAGCGGAGCGAGCGAGCCGCGGCGGTCCACTCGGCCGGCCCGTGCGCGCTCCCGACCGGAGGGTGGGCAGTGTGGCGCGAGACCGGCTGTACCCCGAGCCGACGGGCGAGGTGCGCATGAGTCTGTCACTGCGTTTCGCCGCGGGATCCCACAAGGGCATGATCCGGGAAGGCAACGAGGACTCCGGATACGCCGGCCCCCGCCTGCTCGCGATCGCCGACGGCATGGGCGGCCAGGCCGCCGGCGAGGTCGCCTCCTCCGAGGTCATCTCCACGCTCGTCCAGCTCGACGACGACGTGCCCGGCTCGGACATCCTCACCTCGCTCGGCACGGCCGTGCAGCGTGCGAACGACCAGTTGCGCGTCATGGTCGAGGAGGACCCGCAGCTGGAGGGCATGGGCACGACCCTGACCGCCCTGCTGTGGACCGGGCAGCGGCTCGGCCTCGTGCACGTCGGCGACTCGCGCGCGTACCTGCTGCGCGACGGCGTGCTGACGCAGATCACGCAGGACCACACGTGGGTGCAGCGGCTGGTCGACGAGGGCCGGATCACCGAGGAAGAGGCCACGACGCACCCGCAGCGGTCGCTGCTGATGCGCGCGCTGGGCAGCGGTGACCACGTCGAGCCCGACCTCTCCATCAGAGAAGTGCGAGCCGGGGACCGGTACCTCATCTGCTCGGACGGGCTGTCGGGGGTGGTGAGCCACCAGACGATGGAGGACACCCTCGCCAGTTACCAGGGCCCGCACGAGACCGTGCAGGAGCTGATCCAGCTCGCGCTGCGCGGCGGCGGCCCGGACAACATCACCTGCATCGTGGCCGACGTACTGAACGTCGACGACACCGACACCCTCGCCGGGCAGCTGAACGACACCCCGGTGATCGTCGGCGCGGTCGCGGAGAACCAGCACCAGTACGACGACGGCGCCCTGCACACCCCGGCGGGCCGCGCGGCCGAGCTGGGGCGCGGCGGGCGCGGCGATGTGCCCCCGCAGCCGTCCGGCGGCTTCGGGCCGCCCGGGAGCGGCGGCGCGGACACGGTGCCGCCGCAGGGCGCGTACGGCGCGTTCGTCGACGAGGACTACGCGCAGCCACGGCGGCGCGGCCGGTGGATCAAGCCGACTTTGATCGTCGCGCTGTGCCTGGCCGTGGTCGGCGGTGGACTGTATGCGGGGTACCGCTGGACGCAGTCGCAGTACTTCGTGGGTGCCAGGGACGGGCATGTGGCCCTGTACCAGGGCATCAGCCAGGACCTGGCGTGGTTCTCCATGAACAAGATCGACCAGGATCACCCCGAGATCGAACTCAAGTACCTGCCCGCCTACCAGCGCAAGCAGGTCGAGGAGACGATCGCGGTCGACAGCCGGAACCAGGCACTGGTCAAGGTCGGCGAGCTCGGCAAGCAGGCCGGCGCGTGCAAGTCCCTGCAGCAGCGGGAGGCCGCGGAGCGCGAGGCGGCCCGCAAGAAGAGCGAGAGCCGGGCCGGCGGCACCGCCGGTACGAAGCCGAGCGCGACCGCCGAGCCGGGCTCCACGGCCGGGCCGGGCAGCGCGACCAACAGCGCGAGCCCCACTCCCACGCCGTCCACCAGCAACTCCCCCTCAGCGGAGCAGCAGCGGCTGGAGAAGAATTGCAGCACCCAGCAGTGAGGGCGTAGGGGGCAGTTGATCTCATGAGCAGTACCAGCAACACCACCACCATCGGGACGATCGGAGCCCCGAGCCGCCGGAACACCGAACTGGCGCTGCTCGTCTTCGCCGTGATCATCCCGGTGTTCGCCTACATCAACGTCGGGCTCGCCAAGGAGAACACGGTCCCCGCCGGCGTGCTCGGCTACGCGCTGGGCCTCGGACTGCTGGCGGGCGTCGCGCACCTGGTCGTGCGGAAGTGGGCCCCGTACGCGGACCCGCTGATGCTCCCGATCTCCACGCTGCTGAACGGGCTGGGCCTGGTGTTCATCTGGCGCCTGGACCAGGAGCCGCAGATCACCACGCCGCAGCTGGGCGGGGCGATGGCACCGGGACAGCTGATGTGGTCCACGCTCGGCGTCGCACTGTTCCTGGGCGTACTGATCTTCCTGAAGGACCACCGTGTCCTGCAGCGCTACACCTACATCTCGATGGTCGTGGCGCTGGTCCTGCTCATCCTGCCGGTGTTCTTCCCGGCCCGCTTCGGTGCCCGCATCTGGATCACGATCCCGGGCGTGGGTTCGCTGCAGCCGGGCGAGTTCGCGAAGATCATCATCGCGATCTTCTTCGCCGGGTACCTGATGGTGAAGCGCGACGCGCTGGCGCTGGCCAGCCGCCGTTTCATGGGCCTGTACCTGCCGCGCGGCCGTGACCTCGGCCCGATCCTGGTCATCTGGGCGCTGAGCCTGATGATCCTGGTCTTCGAGACCGACCTCGGTACCTCGCTGCTGTTCTTCGGCCTCTTCGTGATCATGCTGTACGTCGCGACGGAGCGGACCAGCTGGATCGTCTTCGGTCTGCTGCTCAGCGGCGCCGGCGCGGTCGCCGTGGCCACCTTCGAGTCTCACGTGCAGACCCGTGTGCACAACTGGCTCAACCCCCTGGAGCTGCTGAACGGCGGCGTCACCGAGACCGCCCAGGCGATGTACTCCTTCGGCTCCGGCGGCATCCTCGGCTCCGGCCTCGGGCAGGGCTACTCCCGTCTCATCGGCGGTATCGCGCCGAAGAGCGACTACATCCTCGCCACTGTCGGCGAGGAGCTGGGCCTGGCCGGAGTCATGGCCATCCTGCTGCTCTACGGCCTGCTGATCGAGCGCGGCATCCGTACGGCGCTGGCCGCCCGCGACCCGTTCGGCAAGCTGCTGGCCGTCGGCCTGTCCGGCGCGTTCGCGCTGCAGGTCTTCGTCGTCGCCGGCGGTGTCACGGGGCTGATCCCGCTGACCGGTATGACCATGCCGTTCCTGGCGCAGGGCGGTTCGTCCGTCATCGCCAACTGGGCGCTGGTCGCGATCCTGCTCCGGATCAGCGACACC
>NZ_NHSG01000328.1:0-36722 GCF_020024005.1 Streptomyces purpurogeneiscleroticus | reverse complement strand
CGCACAGCCGGGCCGCGACAGGTCGGCGCCGACGGCCGGCCCCGCGGCCCAGCAGTCGCCGGCCACCCCGCCGCAGGCCGCCCCCGGCTACGGCTACCCGCAGCAGAGCGGCTCGTCCGTCCCCGGCCAGGGCGGTTACGGCTACCCGCAGCAGGCAGGCCGGCCGGACGGGTACGGCTACCCACAGCCGGGCCCCGCGGCTGCCCAGCAGGGCGGCTACGGCTACCCGCAGCAGGCCCCCGCGGCCCCGCAGCAGAGCGGCCCCGGAGGGTACGGCTACCCCCACCAGTCCGGCCCCGCGGCCCAGCAGCAGGGTGGTGCCCCCGAGGGCGTCATCCCCTTCAAGCCGCCGGTCGACAACCCCTTCGCGTCCTCGCAGGCCCAGGGGCGACCCGCGCCGCTCGGCCGCCGGCTCGCCGCCCGGTTGATCGACACGCTCGTGCTGTGCGTGCTGCTCGCGGGGGTCGTCGTACCGCTGTGGAGCGCGGCGGCGGACCACATCGGCGCCAAGATCGAGGCCGCGAAGCAGTCCGGCGTACAGACCACGGTCTACCTCCTGGACGGCACGACCGGCGGCTACCTGGCCATCGTGATCGCGGCGCTGCTGGTCGTCGGGCTGCTCGTCGAAGCGCTGCCCACCGCCAAGTGGGGACACACGCTGGGCAAGAAGGTCTGCGGCGTGCAGGTGCTGGACATCGAGGGGCACGACACCCCGGGGTTCGGCGCGGCGGCCAAGCGCTGGCTGGTGTACGGCCTGCTCGGCGCGCTCGTCGTCGGCGTGGTGAACGCCCTGTGGTGCCTGATCGACCGGCCCTGGCGGCAGTGCTGGCACGACAAGGCGGCCCGCACGTTCGTGGCCGAGGGCTGAGCCGGCCTGAGAGCCGGTCCTGAGAGCCGGTTCGCTGAGCCGGCTCGCAGGCGTGCGCCCCGGAGTGCCGGGGCGCGCCCGCGCACGGCGAGTGCCACGCTCCGGGGCGCCGCACTTCCTCCGAACGGCGCACGCCGGATGCGGCGACCGGTGGTACGCGGTCGACTCGGGCCATGAGTACCGACCAGCCGAGGCCCGGATCCGGTGAGCCGCCGGAGAACGACCCGTTCCTCAAGAAGCCGCAGCATCCGCAGGAGCCGCCGCCCGACAGCGGCGACCCGTACGGCGGCGCGCCCCAGAGCCCGTACAGCGGCGGACCCCAAGGCCCCTATGGAGGCGGCGCGCCCCAGGGCCCGTACGGCGCCCCCGATCCGCTCGCCGGTATGCCGCCGCTCGCCGGCCGTGGCCGGCGGCTGCTCGCGCGGATCATCGACGGCATCATCATCGGCGTGCCGGTCGGCCTGATCATGTGGTTCATCGTCGGCGGCGTGGACTACCCCGGTACGACCGACGACAGCGGCAAGCAGACCGTGGTCTCCGGCGTCACGATGCTGGCCTATCTGGTCTACGAGGGTCTGATGCTCACCACCCGGGGCCAGACCGTCGGCAAGATGGCCATGAAGATCAGGGTGGCGATGCTGGAGAACGGGGCGATCCCCACTGCCCGGGCGGGCTGGATGCGCGCCGCCGTCTACACGCTGCCGGAGGTCATCCCCTGCTGCGGCGCCATCTTCTGGCTGGTCAACGTCCTGTGGTGCACCTGGGACAAGCCGTACCAGCAGTGTCTGCACGACAAGGCGGCCCGCACGGTGGTGGTGTCGGCCGGCTGACCCGGAAAACCCGGGAAACAGCGCCTAACGGGAGTGTTCGCCGACCCGGGCCTCGGCAGGCCGGGTCGGCGACGTACGCCGTCCCACGAAGCCCTCGGGCCGTACCTGTGGGGCGGCGACGCGCGTCCGGCGGGCGCGCGCGAAGCGCGGCAGCGGCGCCGTGACCGCGACGAGGAGGCCGAGCCCGAGCCCGGCGATGGCGATGACCGCGACCGCGATGCCCGTCCTGGTCTGCGAGAGCAGCAGCATGGCGAGGGTGGAGAGCACGACGGTGGCCGAACCGTAGACGAGCTGTGCGGCAGTCGGTCGAGGCATGGCGGGTCCGTCCTCGGAAGCATCAGGGGTGTCAGTCGACTTGGCGCGCCGCCAAAAGACTCTACGGTCCTTACTGCCCGAGCGGAACGTCCGGTAAGCGTGAGTTGACCCACTGGCCCGGTGCACGGGGGGCGCACCGATTCATGCCCCCGGCGAACCGCCGCTCGCGGCACACCTGTTGGGCCCTCCGTACGGTCCGTACATCATCCGATACGCGTCCGATACGCGTACATCATGAGCCAAGTAACGTACTTCGCTGATGTGTTCAAAACAAGGTCTGTCTTTTCCCCCGGCGTTCCGGTGCAATGCCTCCAACGACCGTTCGTCACAGGGGAGGACAGCGCAACGTGAGATCCCAGAGATTGCTGTTCAGATCGGCCGCCCTGGCCACGGCAACCGCCGCGATCGGGGCGGCCGTTTTCGCGTCCGGGGCCGCGCAGGCCGACGGCCGTAACCCGGCCGCGAGCCCGTCCAACGACCCGGCGCCCGCCGAGCGGTCGGTGGACCACGACCTCAAGGGCCCCTTCAGCGACCGCCAGGAAGCGCAGCGCGAGGAAGCGCTCCGGCAGGTCATATCCGGCGATGCCGAGACCACGGACCGCGGCGGCTCGCAGGTCGTGAAGCTGGACAAGGGCAAGTACGTCGAGCTGGGCCGGGAGAAGACCGACAAGATCTTCACGATCCTGGTGGAGTTCGGCACCAAGGTCGACGACACCACGATGTACGACCCGGACGGCGACGGCCCCAAGCCGCCGGTGAAGAAGTACGGCGGCGAGGCCGGTCCCGCGCACAACGAGATAGCCGAGCCGGACCGTGCGACGGACAACAGCACGGACTGGCAGCCCGACTTCAACCAGCAGCACTACCAGGACCTCTACTTCTCGCACGACAAGAAGAAGGAGTCCCTGGCGAAGTACTACGAGAAGCAGTCCTCGGGCCGCTACTCGGTCGAGGGTGAGGTCTCCGACTGGGTCAAGGTCGACTGGAACGAGGCCCGTTACGGCTCCAACTACTGCGGCCAGACCAACTGTTCCAACGCCTGGGACCTGATCCGCGACGGTGTGAACCAGTGGGCGAAGGGCCAGAAGGCCCAGGGCCGCACGGACGCGCAGATCAAGGCGGACCTGGCCAAGTACGACCAGTGGGACCGCTACGACCACGACGCCGACGGCAACTTCAACGAGCCGGACGGCTACATCGACCACTTCCAGATCGTGCACGCCGGCGAGGACGAGTCCGCGGGCGGCGGCGCGCAGGGCACCGACGCCATCTGGGCGCACCGCTGGTACGCGTACGGCACGGACGCCGGCCGGACCGGCCCGGGGGAGAACAAGGCCGGCGGCGCGCAGATCGGCGACACCGGCATCTGGGTCGGCGACTACACGATGCAGCCGGAGAACGGCGGCCTCGGCGTCTTCGCCCATGAGTACGGCCACGACCTGGGCCTGCCGGACGAGTACGACACCAGCGGCACCGGCGAGTCCTCCGTCGACTTCTGGTCGCTGATGTCCTCCGGCTCCTGGCTCGGCGAGGGCAAGGACTCCATCGGCGACCTGCCCGGTGACATGAATGCCTGGGACAAGCTGCAGCTGGGCTGGCTCAACTACGACACCGCGAAGGCGTCGACGGCCTCCACGCACAAGCTGGGCGTCGCGGAGTACAACACCAAGCACAAGCAGGCGCTCGTCGTCGAGCTGCCGAAGAAGGCCGTCACCACCTCGGTCGTGAAGCCCGCTGAAGGCTCCAAGCAGTGGTGGAGCGGCATGGGTGACGACCTGAAGAACACCCTGACCCGGTCCGTCGACCTCACCGGAGCGGCCAAGGCGTCCCTGAACCTCAAGGGCTGGTGGGACATCGAGGCGGAGTACGACTACCTGTACGCCGAGGTGTCCACGGACGGCGGCGCGAACTGGACGCCGGTGGACGGCACCGCGAACGGCCGGGCCATCCCGCGCGACGCCGGTGACAAGCCCGCGCTGACCGGCACCGTCGAGGCGTACCAGGACCTCGTGTACTCGCTGGACGCCTACGCGGGCAAGAAGATCGATCTGCGGTTCCGCTACCAGACCGACGGCGGCGTGGCCCAGAAGGGCTTCGCGGCCGACGCGCTGAGCATCGTGGCCGATGGCAAGCCGCTCTTCACCGACGGTGCCGAGGGCGACGACGCGGGCTGGACCGCCAAGGGCTTCTCGCGCATCGGCGAGTCCTTCACCAAGGACTACCCGCAGTACTACCTCGCCGAGAACCGCCAGTACGTCTCGTACGACAAGACCCTGAAGACCGGCCCGTACAATTTCGGCTGGCCCTCCACCCGGCCGAACTGGGTCGAGCACTTCCCCTTCCAGAACGGCGTGCTGATCTGGCTCTGGGACACCTCGCAGCCGGACAACAACGTCGGCCAGCACCCGGGCGCCGGCCAGATCCTCCCGGTCGACGCGCACCCGAAGGCCACGAAGTGGGCGGACGGCAAGCTCATGCGCAACCGCTTCCAGACCTACGACTCGACCTTCACCCGTGCCCGTACCGACGCGCTCACGCTGCACAAGAACGGCACGGCCGCGAAGATCGCATCGCAGCCGGGCGTGACCGTTTTCGACGACCGCAACGGGGACTACTACGACGAGACGAACCCGACCGGTGGCGTGATCGTTCCTGACACCAACACCCGGATCAAGATCGCCAAGGAGGCCCGGGACGGCTCCACGGTGGTCCTCCAGGTCGGGCCCGCGGCGAAGAAGTAAGTAAAAGTCAGTAAAGCCGCAGGTCACAGACGTATCGGCCGTCGCCCTCTAGCGGGCGGCGGCCGATCGCGTTTAGATGCCTCCTGCGGCCCTCTTGCTGACACGTAGTCTCACGAGGGGTTCCCGACGCATGCCCCGACCCGGCGTGCGCCGGCCGCACGACCATGCACCGACCGCTGCACCGACCATGCACGGGGGAAACATGACCCTGACCGGCTCCGGCTTCATCAGGCTTCCGGGCGGAAGCGTGGTGGTGGCCCTCTCGCTGCCCAGACCGGGCGGCAGCGGCCACCGCGTACGCGTCCTCGTCCACGCCGCGAACCGCCCGCGCGCCCTGACCAGGCTCCGCAACCTCGGCCTGCGCGCCGTCTACCTGCGCGGCAACACCGAACCTCCCACGCCGGACGAGGTCACGGCCGTACTCCACCACCCCGACGGGCTGGTCTGGCGCGGCGCCCCGGAGGACGACACGGAGTCCTGGCACCCGATACGGGCCCTGCTGCGCCCCGCCGTCCAGGAGGCGCTCTGAAGGCGCTCCAGGGGCCGCCCGGCCGGTGGCTCAGCCCGCGCTGACCACCGGCTTGCCGGTCAGCTCCGCCCCCGCCTCGCGCAGCTCCGCGACCGCCGCCTCCGTCGTGTGCGCGGCCACGCCCGCCGTCAGGTCCAGCAGGACCCGGGTGCGGAACCCCTCGCGCACGGCGTCCAGCGCCGTGGCCCGCACGCAGTGGTCCGTGGCGATGCCCGCGACGTCGACCTCGGTCACATCGTGCGCGCGCAGCCACTCCGCCATCGGGGCGCCGTGCTCGTCCACGCCCTCGAAGCCGCTGTACGCAGCGGTGTGCTCGCCCTTGGAGAAGACCGCGTCGATCGCGCCGGAGACGATCGCGGGCGCGAAATTGGGGTGGAAACCGCTGCCCTCGGTGCCGGCGACGCAGTGCGCGGGCCAGCTGTGCCGGTAGTCCGGCCGGACGGAGAAGTGGTCGCCGGGGTCGATGTGGTGATCACGCGTGGCGACCACGTACTGGTATCCGCTGCCCGCCGCCTCGCCCACCAGGTCGGTGATGGCGGCGGCGATGTCCGAGCCGCCCGCTACCGCGAGGCTGCCGCCCTCACAGAAGTCGTTCTGGACGTCCACGACGATCAATGCCCGGTGCATGGTGCGTGCCTTCCGGATGGGAAATGGGGGGAGGATGTGGCGGCTGTGGGGGCTACGGCAAACGCCGATGTGACCGAGGGTAGCCACTCGTCCGGCGCTGCGGGAGTGGGCGCCGTACGGCGGTCCGTGACACGCCGCGGCAGGCCAGGGGGCACGGGACGGCGCACGGAGAAGTCCCGCCCGTACCGCGCCACCCGTTCGGCCGCACGAGGACACCCACGTACCGAGGTACCGGAGTGCCGGCCCCCGGAGGGGCGTGGCCGCGGCCCCCTCAGACGTACTCCGTCGGCAGCACGGCCTCGCCACGCGAGAGCTGCATCGCGGACATCGGGAGCCCGGCGCGGGCCGCGATGTGCCGCTCGCGCGCCGCGTCCAGCGGCTCGCGGGCGACCACCTCGCCGCCGCGCACCAGCGGCACCATCAGCTGCCGGTCGGCGAGCTCGGCCGGCACCGGCCCCGTGCCGATGACCTCGGCCTCCGCCACGCCGTCCGCGTCCGGGCGCCGCGCGGCCCACTTGCGGCCCCCGTGGGACGCCTTGCCGCCCATGGACTTCTTCGCGACCGGCCGCAGCGGCGCGCCGTCGCCGTCGCTGTCGGCGCGCGCGACCAGCTTGTAGACCATCGAGCAGGTGGGGTGGCCGCTGCCGGTGACCAGCTGGGTACCGACGCCGTACGCGTCCACGGGCGCGGCGGCGAGCGAGGCGATGGCGTACTCGTCCAGGTCGCTGGTGACCACGATCCTGGTGTCCGTCGCGCCCAGCTCGTCCAGTTGCTGGCGCACCCGGTGGGCGAGCAGCAGCAGGTCGCCGGAGTCGATGCGGACGGCGCCGAGGCCGGGTCCGGCCACCTCCACGGCGGTACGGACCGCCTCCGCGACGTCGTAGGTGTCCACCAGCAGAGTCGTTCCTGCACCGAGGCTGTCGACCTGCGCGGTGAACGCGTCCCGCTCGTTGTCGTGCAGCAGGGTGAAGGAGTGCGCGCTCGTCCCGGCCGTCGGGATGTTGTACCGGAAGCCGGCCGCGAGGTCGGAGGTGGTGTGGAAGCCGCCCACGTACGCGGCCCGGGAGGCGGCCACCGCGGCCAGCTCGTGGGTGCGCCGGGCGCCCATCTCGATCAGCGGGCGCTCACCGGCCGCGACGGACATCCGGGAGGCGGCCGCGGCCACCGCCGAGTCGTGGTTGAGGATCGAGAGGATCACCGTCTCCAGCAGCACCGCCTCGGCGAAGGTGCCCTCGACGCGCAGGATGGGGGAGCCGGGGAAGTAGACCTCGCCCTCCGGGTAGCCCCAGATGTCGCCGCGGAAGCGGTAGTCGGCGAGCCACGCGCGGGTGGTCTCGTCGAGGATGCCGCGCTCGGTGAGGAAGTCCAGGATCGTGGCGTCGAAGCGGAAGTTCTCCACCGCGTCCAGCACCCGCCCGGTGCCCGCGACCACGCCGTACCGGCGGCCCTCGGGCAGCCGCCGGGTGAAGACCTCGAAGACCGAGCGCCGGTCGGCGGTGCCGGACCGCAGCGCGGCCTGCACCATGGTGAGTTCGTACTGGTCGGTGAAGAGCGCAGTCGACGGCACGGCCACCGGCAGCCCCAGGTCTGCTGTGTTCATGCGACGATGCTACCTCGCATACTCGTCACATTGACGATTTCCCCGGGTCATTTGTGCGCGCGCCCCTCCTGGGTGGCAGCATGGGACCCGTGAGTGTCGCACCGACGGAGATCGAACGTCCTGAAACGACCGAGGCGCCTTTCGAGGTGCCCGAGCCCGACGTCCCCTGGGTCACCGTCGTTCACAATGACCCCGTCAATCTCATGAGTTACGTGACCTACGTGTTCCAGGCGTACTTCGGGTACTCCAAGGAGAAGGCACGCAAGCTCATGCTCGACGTCCACCGGAAGGGCCGCGCGATCGTGTCCAGCGGTACCCGCGAAGAAATGGAGCGCGACGTGCAGGCGATGCACGGCTACGGCCTCTGGGCGACCCTCACGCAGGACCGCTGATGGCCGGCCACTTCGAAGCCCTGCCCGGCGGCGGCGCGGCGGCCGCCTTCGACGAGGTCGAGATCTCCATCCTGCGCAGCCTGGCCGTCCAGCTGATGGAGCTGGTGGGCCCCGGCGACGAGCCCGCCGAGGGCGAGGACCCGCTGGACGCGCTCTTCGCCGAGGGGCCCAGCGAGCCGCCGTCCGACCCGGCGCTGGCCCGGCTCTTCCCCGATGCCTACGGCGGCCCGGACCACGTGCCGGACGACGACGCGCGCGCCGCCTCGGCGGAGTTCCGCCGCTTCACGGAGAACGATCTGCGGACCCGCAAGCGCGAGGACGCCCTCGCGGTGGTCCGCTCCCTGGACGCGCTGTCCACGGACAGCGGCAAGCGCTCCGAGGGCGCGGTGCTGCGGCTCAAGCCGGACGAGTCCCAGCAGTGGCTGGGCGCGCTGAACGACCTGCGGCTGGCGATCGGCACCCGCCTGGAGGTCAGTGACGAGGACGACGGCAGCGAGCTGCTCGGCCTGCCGGACGAGGACCCGCGCAAGCCGATGGCGATGGCGTACCTCTGGCTGGGCGGGCTCCAGGAGAGCCTCATCGAGACGCTGATGCCCGACTGACCGGACCGGCCGCTTCGTGACCCGGACGGTACGCCCGATTACGGACGGAGAGGCGTCCGCTCAACGGACGATCAAATCCGGATAACGATCGCATTACTGCTGCGCCCGCTCTTCCTGCGCCTTTTGAATTTTGTCCTCTTTTCCTTGTTGTGTCCTACGGTGTCCCGGTAGTACATCCCAAGTGGTCGTGGTAAAAACTCTCGACCTGCCGTCGGTGACGCCACCCCTGTCGCCGCGGGAGCGCTGCGCCGGCCGACCGTTGGCGATGCAGGACTCCATCCGGGGGGATCGGGACCCGATCCGGAACAGACCGGGTCGGAATGGAGAAAGGCGCACCACACATGACCTCAGCGCAGGTCGACAATCAGCACGGCGTCACCGACGCCGCGGGATCTGCCCCGGAAGAGGGCTATCAGCGCGGTCTGGGAAACCGGCAGATCCAGATGATCGCCATTGGTGGCGCCATCGGAACGGGCCTGTTCCTCGGGGCGGGCAAAGCAATCTCGAAGGCCGGGCCGAGCATCATCCTGGCCTACGCCATCGTCGGGCTCGTCATCTTCTTCATCATGCGTGCCCTGGGCGAGCTGCTCATGTACCGCCCGGTGTCCGGCTCCTTCTCGGAGTACGCCCGCGAGTTCCTCGGCCCCTTCATGGGCTTTGTGACCGGCTGGACGTACTGGCTCTTCTGGGTCGTCACCGGCATCACGGAAGTCACGGCGGCCGCGACATACGTCCATTACTGGAACGACGGCATCCCGCAATGGGTGTCGGCCCTGGTCTTCACCGTCGCGCTCTTCGGCATCAACCTGATCTCCGTCAAGCTCTTCGGTGAGCTGGAGTTCTGGTTCTCCATGGTCAAGGTCACCGCCATCGTCGGCATGATCCTGATCGGCCTCGGCGTGATCATCCTCGGCTTCTCCGACGCCGGCGACACCGCGTCCTTCACGCTTCTCTGGTCCGAGGGCGGGTTCTTCCCCAAGGGCATCGGCGGCACGCTGATGACGCTGCAGATCGTGATGTTCGCCTTCCTCGCCGTCGAGCTGGTCGGCGTCACCGCGGGCGAGGCGACCGACCCGAAGAAGGTCCTGCCCAAGGCCATCAACACCGTGCCGTGGCGAATCGGCCTCTTCTACATCGGCTCGCTGATCATCATCCTGTCGGTCGTCCCCTGGTCCGTCTTCGAGCCGGGCGTCAGCCCCTTCGTCGCGGCCTTCGCCAAGATCGGCCTGCCGGCCGGCGCCGGCATCGTGAACTTCGTCGTGCTCACCGCGGCGCTGTCCTCCTGCAACTCCGGCATGTACTCCACCGGCCGGATGCTGCGCGACCTCTCGCTCAACGGCCAGGGTCCGAAGATCTTCACCTATCTCAGCAAGAACGGCCTGCCCACCCGCGGCACCGCGGTCTCGGTGGCCATGATGATGGTCGGCGTCTGGATCAACTACCAGTGGCCGGGTGAAGCCTTCAACTACGTGGTCTCCTTCGCCACCATCTCCGGCATGTGGGCCTGGATCGTCATCCTGCTCTCGCAGCTGCGCTACCGGGCCAAGGCCAAGCGCGGCCTGCTGCCGCAGTCGGAGTTCAAGGCCCCCGGCGCGCCGTACACCTCGATCTTCGCGCTGGCCTTCATCGCCATGGTCATCGTGATGATGGGCATCGACCCGGACACCCGGATCTCGCTGTACGCGGCGCCCATCTGGGCCGCGATCCTGGGTATCGGCTACCTCGTCCTCAAACGCCGGGACCCCAACGTCTTCGCGGCCTCCCGCCCCGTCGACGCCACGAAGAAGGACTGATCCGGCGCGGCGACTGCTGCCCGCTGTCCAGCATCCGGGCCCGTACGTATCACCTAGTGGTACGTACGGGCCCGATGCTTATTCTGGTCGGCATGCTGACCATCACCCGGGCCCTCTACGACCAGATCGTCGAGCACGCCCGCAAGGACCACCCCGACGAGGCGTGCGGCGTCCTGGCGGGCCCGACGCCGGCGCCCGCCGACGGCCGCCCCGAGCGGTTCATCCCGATGCTGAACGCGGCGCGCTCGCCCACGTTCTACGAATTCGACTCCACCGACCTGCTCAAGCTCTACCGCGAGCTGGACGACCGGGACGAGGAGCCCGTCGTCATCTACCACTCGCACACCGCGACCGAGGCGTACCCGTCCCGTACGGACGTCTCGTACGCGAATGAGCCGAACGCGCACTATGTCCTGGTCTCCACCGCGGACACCGACGACGCGGGCCCGTTCCAGTTCCGCTCCTACCGGATCGTGGACGGTGTGATCACCGAAGAAGAGGTCGAGGTCGTCGACGCGTACGCGTGACCCCCGTCACCTCTTGCCCGTGCTCGGCCCCGGCGGCGCAGGGCCCGCCGGGGCGTCCCGATTGGTCCCATCCCACATGGTGTGCACCGTCCGTCCGCATCCCGAGACCGGGTTCCAGTACCCGGACCGGGAATCGATACGATGACCGCATGGTTGACCACGACGTGAGCGAGAAGACGCCGAGCTTGCTGCTCGTTGCGCGGCTGCACGTCGACCTGTGCCGCCTCGCCAGCGCGATGTGTCCGCGCCGCGCAGCCGGCTGACCGGTTCCGCCTGCCCGCACGACAGGCGCCCGGCCGAGACGGCCGGCGGGCTGAACGCATACCCGCCCGCGTCCCCAGGACGCCTCGCCCGACGCGCCCCGCAGCGGCGCACCCCAGACTCGCTCTCCGGCCCCCTTCCGGGAAGCGTCCCAGCCAGCCGAAACAGGAGCATCCTCATGGCCATCGAGGTCCGAATCCCGACCATCCTGCGCACCCACACCGACGGCCAGAAGGCCGTGGAGGGCAGCGGCGACACCCTCGGCGAGCTCTTCGACGACCTGGAGACCCGGCACGCCGGCATCAAGGAGCGCCTGGTCGACGGCGGGCAGCTGCGGCGCTTCGTCAACGTCTACCTGAACGACGAGGACGTCCGCTTCCTCGACGGCATCACCACGAAGGTCGCCGACGGCGACAGCGTGACGATCCTTCCCGCCGTCGCCGGTGGCTCCCGCTGATGCGGTACGACAGCCCGCTCGCCGCGGTCGGCAACACCCCCCTGGTGCGCCTGCCGCGGCTGTCGCCCGCCGACGACGTACGGATCTGGGCCAAGCTGGAGGACCGCAACCCCACCGGCTCCGTCAAGGACCGCCCCGCGCTGCACATGATCGAGCAGGCGGAGAAGGACGGCCGGCTCACCCCCGGATGCACCATCCTGGAGCCCACCAGCGGCAACACCGGCATCTCGCTCGCCATGGCGGCCAAGCTCAAGGGCTACCGCATCGTGTGCGTCATGCCGGAGAACACCTCCCAGGAGCGCCGCGAGCTGCTCGCCATGTGGGGCGCGGAGATCATCTCCAGCCCCGCGGCGGGCGGCTCCAACACCGCCGTACGGGTCGCCAAGGAGCTCTCCGCCGAGCACCCCGACTGGGTGATGCTGTACCAGTACGGCAACCCGGACAACGCGGGCGCGCACTACGCCACCACCGGCCCCGAGATCCTCGCCGACCTGCCCTCCGTCACCCACTTCGTGGCGGGCCTGGGCACCACCGGCACCCTCATGGGCGTCGGCCGCTACCTGCGCGAGCACGTACCCGGCGTCAACATCGTGGCCGCCGAGCCGCGCTACGACGACGTGGTCTACGGTCTGCGCAACCTCGACGAGGGCTTCATCCCGGAGCTCTACGACGAGTCCGTGCTGACCACCCGCTACTCCGTCGGCTCGGCGGACGCGGTGCGCCGCACCCGTGAACTCCTCTCCGAGGAAGGCATCTTCGCGGGCGTCTCCACCGGCGCCGCGCTGCACGCCGCGATCGGCGTCGCGAAGAAGGCCCTGAAGGCCGGCGAGAGCGCCGATGTGGTGTTCGTCGTCGCCGACGGCGGCTGGAAGTACCTCTCCACCGGCGTCTACACCGCGGAGAGCACCGAAGCGGCCATCGAGACGCTGCACGGCCAGCTGTGGGCGTGAGCCCTTCCGCGACCGCTTCGACCGCTTCGTGAAGGCGCCCGGCCTGTACGGCCGGGCGCCTTTCCGCTGTCCGGGGCCGTATCGGGGCGCCTAACGGGCCAGATGCCGGACCTGGTCCCACAGCAGCGGGTCCGCCGTGCCCGCGCGGCGCCGGAAGTCGGCCACCGCGACCTCCCGCAGCTCGTCCGTCTCCAGGAAGCTCGGCCGGCCCTGCGCGTCGCCCACCGTCCCGGGCCGCAGCGGGATCACCCCGGGCCGCTCGTCGTGGTACCGGCTGGTGATCTTCGCGACCAGCGCGGACCCGCCCCGTACGGCCAGTACCAGACACGGCCGGTCCTTGGCGGCGGAGAGGTCCTCGAACGGCACCATCGCCCACCAGATCTCGCCAGGTTCCGGAGCGGCGCCGCCGCGCTTGCCGGGCCGGGTACGTACCGGCAGGTCACCGGGGCGCCGCGAGGTACGCCCGGTACCGCGGCCGCCGTCCCGGCGCGGACCGCGACCGGGCCGCCGGCCGCCGCGCCGCGGACCGCGGTCCGAACGGGCCCGCCCGTCGACGACCGCCGCGACCAGCGCCAGTACCACCACGGCCAGCACCGCCGGCCACCATGAGGTGTCCATGCCCGCCTCCTCGCTCGTCGTCCACCGGACCGTACCCCGGACCGCCCGCGCCTGCCCCAAAGGCCCACCCGGACTGGTGATTCCGCCCACAGCTCGCCCCGCTGGAGGAGCCACCGGCCCTTTCGCGCCTTACCCTCGTGGGCACTGCAACGACTGGTACGGACCGGCCGAGCACGGCCCAAGCCCCGCATGGACCCGCCGCACCGCCCCCCGCCCACGGAGGTTCACGCCCCTATGAAGCTCACTGTCGTCGGTTGCTCGGGGTCGTTCCCTTCGACGGAATCGGCCTGTTCGAGCTACCTCTTGGAGGCCGACGGCTTCAGGCTGCTCATCGACATGGGCAACGGTGCCCTCGGCGAGCTGCAGCGCCACTGCGGTCTCTACGACCTCGACGCGGTACTCCTCTCCCATCTGCACGCCGACCACTGCATCGACCTCTGCGGATACTTCGTCGTGCGCTACTACCGGCCCGACGGCGGCCGCTGCGCCCCGATGCCGGTCTACGGCCCGGCCGGCACGGACCGGCGCCTCACCGCCGCCCACGCCGACCTGCCCCATGACCACGCCATGAGCGAGGTCTTCGACTTCCGCACGCTGGCCGCCGGTACCTTCACCGTGGGCCCCTTCACGATCCGTACGGAGCAGGTCAGCCACCCCGTCGAGGCGTACGGCTTCCGTATCGAGCACGGCGGCCGGTCGCTGACGTACTCCGGCGACACCGGTGTCTGCGAGGCGCTGGACACCCTCGCCGAGGGCACCGACTTCTTCCTGTGCGAGGCGTCCTTCACGCACGGCAAAGAAGACATCCCCGATCTGCACCTCAACGGCCGCGAGGCGGGGCAGCACGCGACCCGTGCCCGGGCCGGCCGGCTGGTGCTCACCCACATCCCCCCGTGGACCGACCCCGGCATCAACCTCCGCGACGCGCAGGAGGTCTTCGACGGCCCGGTGGAGGTCGCCAAAGCGGGCGCCGTCTACGAGATCTGACGTGCCATGGGGAAGGCCCCGGAACCGATGTACGGTTCCGGGGCCTTCGCCATGAGCGGTGCGGGCTCACGCCTTGGTGAGGTCCTCGACCTCCTCCTCGGGCTCGCGGCCCGGGGTGGTGAGGTTGAACTTCGTGATCGCGAAGCGGAAGAGCACGTAGTAGACCACCGCGAAGACCAGACCGATCGGGATGATCAGCCACGGCTTGGTGGCGAGGTTCCAGTTCAGTACGTAGTCGATGAAGCCCGCGGAGAACGTGAAGCCGTCGTGCACGCCGAGCGCCCAGGTGACCGACATCGACACGGCGGTCAGCACCGCGTGGATCGCGTACAGCACCGGCGCGATGAACATGAACGTGAACTCGATCGGCTCGGTGATACCGCAGACGAACGAGGTCAGACCGAGCGAGATCATCATGCCCAGGACGGCCTTGCGGCGCTCCGGGCGCGCGGTGTGCGCGATGGCCAGCGCGGCGGCCGGCAGGCCGAACATCATGATCGGGAAGAAGCCGGACATGAACTGGCCGGCGCTCGGGTCGCCCGCGAAGAAGCGGCCGATGTCGCCGTGCACGACCTTGCCGGCCGCGTCGGTGAAGTCACCGAGCTGGAACCACGAGACGGTGTTCACGAACTGGTGCATGCCGATCGGGATCAGCGCACGGTTGATCAGGCCGAAGAGGCCCGCGCCGACCGCGCCGAGACCGGTCATCCACTCGCCGAAGCTGGAGATCGCCGCGCCGATCGGCTCCCAGACCAGGGTGAAGAGCACGCCGACCGCGGTGCCGACGAAGGCCATGATGATCGGGACCAGCCGGCGGCCGTTGAAGAAGCCGAGCCAGTCCACCAGCTTGGTGCGGTGGAAGCGCTGCCACAGGACCGCGGCGAGCAGGCCCATGATGATGCCGCCGAGCACGCCGGGGTTGTTGACGACCGGCTCGACCCACTTGCCCTTCTCGATGTGGCCTTCCTCGACGGGGAAAGCCTTGAGGACGTTGCTGTAGACCAGGAAGCCGACCAGGGCGGCCAGCGCGGTGGAGCCGTCGGCCTTCTTCGCGAAGCCGATGGCCACGCCTATGCAGAACAGCAGCGGCAGGTTGTCGAAGACCGCGCCGCCCGCCGCGGCGAAGACCTTCGACACATCGATCCAGCCCAGGCCGTCCTCACCGAAGACATCGGGCTGGCCGAGGCGGTTCAGGATGCCCGCGGCGGGCAGGACGGCGATCGGCAGCTGGAGGCTGCGACCGATCTTCTGCAGGCCCTGGAACAGGCCCGCTCCCCGCTTCTTCGCGGGTGCCGCCTTGCCGGCGGTGGCCGTACTCATCGGATTCCTCCTGGTGAGGCGGGCTCGGGGAAAAGGGCAGCCCGCTAGTATGGTCTACACCACTGAGTGGTTTAGACCATACTTAGCATGTCGTCACCGCATAAAGGAATCCGTTCCTCCCGATCGTTACGGCGGCACGCGGAACGGCTCCGGAACCAAGTATTCCGGAGCCGTTTTTCCGATCACGCAGGGGAGTGCCTGCTTCACGTTCCGCTGCACCGCGGCGGAGGGTGGGTCTACTTCACGTTCTGCTCCTCCATGGCGTCGCCCACTTCCTCCGGCTCGCGCCCCGGAGTCGCCAGATCGAACTTGGTGATCACAAAGCGGAAGACCGCGTAATAGACCACCGCGAAACACAGCCCGATCGGAATGATCAGCCACGGTTTGGTCGCCAGGCTCCAGTTGATGACGTAGTCGATCAGACCCGCCGAGAAACTGAACCCGTCGTGCACCCCCAGCGACCAGGTCACCGCCATCGACACACCCGTCAGCACCGCGTGCAGCACATACAGCAGCGGCGCCACGAAGAGGAACGAGTACTCGATCGGCTCGGTGATCCCCGTGACGAACGACGTCAGACCGACCGACAGCATCATGCCCGCGATCTCCTTGCGGCGGTGCCGCTTCGCGCAGTGCGTGATCGCCAGCGCCGCCGCCGGCAGCGCGAACATCATGATCGGGAAGAACCCCGACGTGAACTGACCCGCACTCGGATCGCCCGCCAGGAACCGGTTGATGTCACCGTGCACGACCGTCCCGTCCGGCTTCGTGAAGTCGCCGAACTGGAACCACATGAACGTATTCAGGAACTGGTGCATGCCGATCACCAGCAGCGCACGGTTCGCCACACCGAAGATCCCGGAACCCGCCGATCCCAGATCCACCATCCACTTGCTGAAGCTCGTCAGCGCGTCACCGATCGGCGGCCACACGAACAGGCACACCACCGCGAAGAGCAGCGCCACGAACGACATGATGATCGGCACCAGCCGGCGGCCGTTGAAGAAGCCCAGCCAGTCCACCAGCTTCGTACGGTGATACCGCTGCCAGAACCACGCCGACAGCAGCCCGATCACGATGCCGCCGAACACCCCCGGATTCTGATACCCGGCAGGCGTCCCCGTCCCGTCCTTCGCCACGCACGCGCCGCCCAGCGGCCCGCCGCTCACGAACGTCGCACCGCTCGCACAGTCCACCGGGAACTGGTGCAGCACGTAGTAGTACACGAGGAAGCCCGTCACGGCCGCGAGCGCCGTCGACCCGTCAGCCTTCTTCGCCATGCCGATCGCGACGCCCACACAGAACAGCAGGGGCAGCCCGAGCGAGGAGTCCAGCAGCGCCTGGCCGGCACCCGCGAACACCTTCGCCACGTCGTCCCAGCCCGCACCGTCCGCGCCGAACACATCCGGCTGCCCGAGCCGGTTCAGGATGCCCGCCGCCGGCAGCACCGCGATCGGCAGCTGCAGGCTGCGCCCCATCTTCTGCAGGCCCTGGAACAGCCCGCCGCCCCACTTCTTCCTCGGCGCCGCCGCCGCGTCCGAACTCATCCGCATCCTCCCGGCCGCCGGCCCCGCGACGGCCGACTCGTGCTTGCCGCATACTGGTGGTGTAGACCATTCGTAGTGGCGCTACGGGGCCTCCCGGAGGCAACTCCAGGTGGTCGCCATCATTCGCCAGGCAACGGACATACGCCCGTCCAACAGGGCTGAACGTGCGTTACCGTGTGGAATCCTTCGGCACAACCGCCGACGGCCGAGACAAGCAGGAGTGGACATGGCCAGCAAGGCTGAGAAGATCGTCGCCGGGCTCGGTGGCCTCGACAACATCGAAGAGGTCGAGGGCTGCATCACCCGTCTCCGCACCGAGGTCGTCGACCCCTCCCTCGTCGACGAGGCCGCCCTCAAGGCCGCCGGCGCGCACGGCGTCGTGAAGATGGGCACCGCGATCCAGGTCGTCATCGGCACCGACGCGGACCCGATCGCGGCCGACATCGAAGACATGATGTGAGCTGAGCCCCCGGCTCCCACCGAGGCCCCTTTCGTGCGCGCGTACGCACCGGAACGGGGCCTTCGGCATTCCCGATAGGGTCGTCCCCATGTCTCGTATCGACGGCCGCACTCCCGAACAGCTCCGCCCCGTCACCATCCAGCGCGGATGGAGCAAGCACGCCGAGGGCTCCGTCCTCATCTCCTTCGGCGACACCAAGGTCTTCTGCACCGCCTCCGTCACCGAAGGCGTACCGCGCTGGCGCAAGGGCAGCGGCGAGGGCTGGGTCACCGCCGAGTACTCCATGCTCCCGCGCTCCACCAACACCCGCGGCGACCGCGAATCCGTCCGCGGCAAGATCGGCGGCCGTACGCACGAGATCTCCCGCCTCATCGGCCGCTCGCTCCGCGCCGTCATCGACTACAAGGCCCTCGGCGAGAACACCATCGTCCTGGACTGCGACGTCCTCCAGGCCGACGGCGGCACCCGCACCGCGGCGATCACCGGCGCCTACGTCGCCCTCGCCGACGCCGTCGCCTGGGCCCAGGGCAAGAAGCTCATCAAGGCCGGCCGCAAGCCGCTCACCGGCACCGTCTCCGCCGTCTCCGTCGGCATCGTCGACGGCGCGCCCCTCCTCGACCTCTGCTACGAGGAGGACGTCCGCGCCGAGACCGACATGAACGTCGTCTGCACCGGCGACGGCCGCTTCGTCGAGATCCAGGGCACCGCCGAGGCCGAGCCCTTCGCCCGCGACGAGCTCAACGCCCTCCTGGACCTGGCCGTCACCGGCTGCACGGACCTGGACAAGGCCCAGCGCGAGGCCCTGGCCGCGACGCTCTGACGGGGGCGCGCGGGCGCGCCGGGCACTCGTGGTTCCGGTGCCGCGTCGCTGATCTGTGACGTTCCCCTCGTGGGACGTGCATCTCTAGGAATGCACGTGCCGCAGGCGCAAGGTGGGACGTGCGCCCGTACCGCGAGGTACCCGGGTGCGCGTCCACCAGCACCCCACGACGAGGAACCGCACCGTCATGTCTGCTGAAGCCGCTGCCGCCGCCCTCGACGCGCCCGCCGCCCGCACGGGCGGCCCCGACGACCACTCGCCGTGGATGGAGCACGTCCTCGGCTGGACCCTCGTGGTCGTCCTCGCGATGTTCCTGACCCAGACGGGCCTGGTCTGACCCGGACGGGCCCGGTCTGATCCGGTCCGCACGGTCTGACCGGACCGGCCTGGTCCGACCCGATCCGCCCGGCCGGGCGATCGTGATTTACGCATCATTCCCCCGCAAATCCGACTCCCTCGGCAACCAAATCCACGCGCCACGCGTTCCTTCCTTTACCTGTTCATTGCATAGGGAGGGCCCGTCCATGTCCGCACACCGCTCCGTCCGCCGTCGAACGGCCGTGACCAGCGCCTCCGCCGTGGCGGTCATCGCCCTGGCCGTCCCCGCCCTCACCGGCTGCGGAGCCGTCCAGACGGCCATGGACTGCGCACAGACCGCCACCGCCGTCGGGAAGAACGTCGACGAGCTCCAGCAGGCGTTCTCCGGCGGGGCCGAGAACCCCGCGGAGGCCCAGCAGGCCCTCGACAAGATCGACAAGAACCTCGACGAGCTCGGCGACCAGAGCGACAACGCCGACCTCGGCAAGGCCGTCGACGACCTCTCCCGCGGCGTCAAGGACGCCCAGCAGTCCCTCGACCAGGGCAAGACCCCCGACACCGCGGCCATCGAAGCCGCCGCCTCGGAACTGACCAAGGTCTGCACCCCGGGCTGAGAACAGGGGCAGGAGGGGCGGCCCGCCCAAGGGGCGCCGGCCGCCCCGCCGGGCACTGGCGGGGCCGGCTCATGTCGTGCGGCCCGACCGGGATAATCGCTCACCATGAAGCACCAGCGCCTGATCCTCGCCACCCGCAACGCCGGCAAAATCACCGAACTCCGCGCCATCCTCGCGGCGGCCGACCTCGACATCGAGCTGGTGGGCGCCGACGCCTACCCGGACGTCCCCGACGTCAAGGAAACCGGCGTCACCTTCGCCGAGAACGCCCTCCTCAAGGCCCACGCCCTCGCCCAGGCCACCGGCCACCCCGCCGTCGCCGACGACTCCGGCCTCTGCGTGGACGTACTCGGCGGCGCCCCCGGCATCTTCTCCGCCCGCTGGGCCGGCCGCCACGGCGACGACCAGGCCAACCTGGACCTCCTCCTCGCCCAGCTCTCCGACATCGCCGACGAACACCGCGCCGCCCACTTCGCCTGCGCCGCGGCCCTTGCCCTCCCCGACGGCACCGAACGCGTCGTCGAAGGCAAGCTCGAAGGCACCCTCCGCCACACCCCCGCCGGCACCGGCGGCTTCGGCTACGACCCGATCCTCCAACCGGAAGGCGAAACCCGAACCTGCGCGGAACTGACGGCGGACGAGAAGAACGCCATCAGCCACCGAGGCAAGGCGTTCCGGGCTCTGGCGCCGGTCGTCCGGGAATTGCTGGGCTGATCAGGCCCTCGTGCGACGCCTGAAGGCCCGGCTCCGCAGATGCGGGGCCGGGCCTTCGAAAACATGGTCATTAAGCGAGTGCGGCCGGTGGGATTCGAACCCACATGGGTATTACCCACTGGTACCTAAAACCAGCATGTATGCCAATTCCATCACGGCCGCTAGCCGCCAGCCATGGTACCGGCTGGCGGCTGACGGTGATGTCACTACCTAGGTCACTATCCGGTCCGGCGCCGAGTACCTCCCCTGCACCAGGTACTGGTAATCGCATGGCAGTTGGGGCAGAGCAGCCGAAGATTCTCGGCCCGGTTGTCACTCCAGTCCCCGCTGATGTGGTCGATCTCCAGCGTCATGGACTTCCCGCCCCAGGTCGGTCCCGTTCCGCACTCGACACAGCGCTCGGGCACTCCGATCTGCTTGAGAGCGCGCCGAAGCATCACCGACGGTGTGCGGTACCTTCCGTCGTGTTTCACCAAGATGCGCTCAGGCGGCTTCGTGGGTGTAGTGCCCGGCTTTCCGCGCTGGTGCGCCTGCCCCAGAAAGTGGCTGGTGCTGATGCCCTCTTCCGTTACCCACTGATGGAACAGGGCCCGGGCGCGGGCGTTCACCGGCTTGCCGAGATGCCGAAGGGCCGCTGCCATGGAGACCGATGCACTGACGGCTTCTTGCAGCGCCGCTTTGGTGGGGCGAGAGTGGGCCGTACGCCGTGGCACGTGGTGAAAGTGCGAAATGTCGATTCCGAAGTGATTGAAGCGCTTCACCAGATGCCGTCGCACCCCGCGATAGACACGGCCGCCGCAATAGTTGATGACTTCCTCGATGTTGCTGCAGTGGCGTGCCGATTCCGTCAGGAGCTCGCGTGTGTACCGGACGCTCACGCTCATTGCGGCATCCCCGCCCGTGGGCTCTGGGCGCCTTGGTTGCGCCCGCGGTAGGAATCGGTCGTGGAATGGCAGTTCGGGCAGAGCAGGCGCAGGTTCTCCAGGCGGTTGTTCCGCCAGTTGCCGTCGATGTGGTCCACCTCCAGCGGCAACGGCCGGCCCCGCCAGGTCGAGCCGATGTCGCACAGGGCGCAGCGTTCGGCTGTGCCGCGGACCAGGAGGGCGCGCCTCAGCCGCTTTGCCGGGATGCGGCGCGCGTCGGCCGGGTCCTGCCTTCGCAGCAGTTCGCTGCGTGGGCGTCGCCGACGTGCGTCTCCGTCGGAGTCCGCCTTTTCGACGAAGTGCGACGTGTCGATCCCCAACGCCCGTATCCGGCGGCTGATGTGGGTGTGGTGGCCGCCGACGGGATCGAGGTCGAGGTGGCGGAGGACCTCGTACATGCTGGTCGAGGCGGTCACGGCCGGTTCGAGGGTCTCCTTGGTCCAGCGGGCGCCTTCGCGTGCGAAGTGGGAGGTGTCTATGCCCAGGGACTTCATGCGGGTGCGCAGGTAGCTGCGGGTTGGGCTCTTCGGATCCACACCGAGGCGAAGCAAGGCTTCCGAAAGGGTGCGGGAGGCGGCCACGGCCTCGGAGAGGCGGGCGTGAGTGTATGGGCTGGCGGGCATGCGGTCCCCCGTTCGACGGCCATCTGATGGGGCCGGTTGTTCTGGTGTCGAACGGGTCAACGGCTGGGGCGCAGTGGGAGTTACGCAGAGTGAGGGCAGGAATGAAGAATCCCCCGATCGGGTGATCGGGGGATTCGGGGAAGGTGGCCCGTGGTCAGAAGCGCGGGTCCGGGGACTGGGCTGATACCAGTTCGACGGCTTCTTCGTGGGTGGCTACCGAGGGTGGGGAGCCTTCCAGGGGCTGTTGGGCGGTTTCCTTCATGAAGAGGACGGCGATGACGCCGATGAGGGCCGCGCCCATGGCGTAGTACGCCGGGACCATCTGGTTGCCGTTGAAGGCGCCCATCAGGGCGGTGATGACCAGGGGGGTCGTGCCGCCGAAGAGGGACGTGGAGAGGTTGTAGCCGATGGAGAGGGAGCCGTAGCGGACGTTGGTCGGGAAGAGGGCCGGGAGGGCCGCCGACATCGTGCCGAGGAGGCAGACCAGGGAGAAGCCCATCAGCAGCATGCCGATGCAGACGAACAGCAGGCTGCCGTCCTTGACCAGCAGGAAGGACGGGATGGAGAGGACGAAGAAGCCGAGCATGCCCGTCATGAGCAGCGGCTTGCGGCCGAAGCGGTCGTTGAGGCGGCCGACGTAGTTGATGACCAGCATCAGGACCACCATGGTGCCGAGCAGCACCAGGAGGCCGTGCGACTCCTTGTAGTGGAGGGTGTCGGTCAGGTACGTCGGCATGTACGACAGCAGCATGTAGTCGGTGATGTTGTACGCGCCGACCAGGCAGATGCACAGGATGAGTGCGGGCCACTGCTGGGAGAAGATCTCGCCGAGTTTCTTCTTGGGGGCGTTTTCGGAGAGGTGGGAGAACTCCGCCTCTTCCTCGGCGGCCGAGCCCGTGGCGCTGTGGGTCTCGCTGGCCTCCAGCTTCTGGAAGGCCGGGGTCTCGTCGAGCTTCATCCGGAGGTAGAGACCGACTATGCCGAGGGGGCCCGCGACCAGGAAGGGCAGGCGCCAGCCCCAGTCGCCCATGGCCTCGGAGCCCAGCATGGTGTTCAGCAGGAGGACCAGGCCGGCCGCGCCGGTGTATCCGGCGAGGGTGCCGAACTCCAGGAAGCTGCCGAAGTAACCGCGCTTCTTGTCGGGGGCGTACTCGGCGATGAAGGTCGAGGCGCCGCCGTACTCGCCGCCCGTCGAGAAGCCCTGGACCAGCCGGAAGAGGATCAGCAGGATCGGTGCCCAGACGCCGATGGTGGCGTACGACGGGATGAGGCCGATGGCGAAGGTGCCGACGGCCATCATGATCATGGTGAAGGCGAGGACCTTCTTGCGGCCGATGCGGTCGCCGAGCGGGCCGAAGTACGCGCCGCCGATGGGCCGTACGAGGAAGGCCACGGCGAATGTCGCGAACGAGGAGAGCAGGCTTGCGGTGTCGCTGCCGCTGGGGAAGAAGACGTGGCCGATCGTGACCGCGAGATAGCTGTAGATGCCGAAGTCGAACCACTCCATCGCATTACCGACGGCGGCGGCCTTGACGGCGCGCTTCACGACCTTTTCGTCGGTGATGGTGATGTCGGTGCGGCGGAGTTTGGGATTCCGGCGGCGGGCAACGGCGCGGAAGAGCGCGCGGTGGCGTCTGACTGCCTCCCGATCCAGCTCGGTCCCGGGAGCGGCATCGGTACTGCCGGTCGGCACGAGTGCGGTCCTCTCGCTCGGTCGGTCCGCGCACTGCGCGGTGGGCTCATTTCGAAAGGGGCGCCTGCGCGGATAGGGAGCCGGTCAAACCACTTTGGAGGCAGAACGCGAGATTCGTCACTCGGTGTGGGCCGTTCAGGGCCAGTGATGGGGAGGGGTTGAGGAGCGGGTGGCCTGCCGCCGGAGGGTGCCCCCGGCGGCAGACCGCCGCGCCTGTCTCGGCCGTGGGCCGAGAGCGGTCCCGGGACTTACAGCCCCAGGTCCTTGATGATCTTGGCGACGTGGCCGGTGGCCTTGACGTTGTACAGGGCGCGCTCGACCTTGCCCTCCTCGTCGACGATGACGGTGGAGCGGATGACGCCGGTCACCGTCTTGCCGTAGAGCTTCTTCTCGCCGAAGGCGCCGTACGCTTCCAGGACGCTCTTGTCGGGGTCACCGAGGAGGGTGACCTTCAGCTCCTCCTTCTCGCGGAACTTCGCGAGCTTCTCGGGCTTGTCGGGGGAGATGCCGATGACGTCGAAGCCGTGGCCGGCCAGGAAGTCGAGGTTGTCGGTGAAGTCGCACGCCTGCTTCGTGCAGCCGGGGGTCAGGGCCGCGGGGTAGAAGTAGACGATGACCTTGCGGCCCTTGTGGTCGGCGAGCGAGACCTGCTTGCCGTCCGCGTCGGGCAGGGTGAAGGCGGGGGCGGTGTCGCCGGGCTGCAGTCGCTCGCTCATGGTTCTCCTCAGAAGGGGAAGAAGGGTGGGTCGGTGGTGCGTGCCGACCTCGGTGGGCGTGTGTTCCGTTCCGAGGTTACTGAGGGCCCGCCGACAGGCCCGTAGGGCCCGACCAGGGTTGAGATACCGGCCCTTGCGCCATCGGCCGGTTCCTCTCTTTGTACGCCGCGTGGGCGCGTTGATCGGGGGTGCCGTGGAGCGGGACGGGTGGTGAACTGACAGACTGTCCATCAGGAACCATCGAGGATCTGTATTCACCGGCCGAAACGACGGAGGCAGCGCGGTGTCGGATGCCAGGACCCCTGCGCAGATCGAGGCGGACATTCTCCGCCGGCGGCAGGAGCTCGCCGTGACGCTCGACGAGATCGGCGTGCGGCTGCACCCCAAGACGATCGTCGGCGACGCGAAGGCGAAGGCGGCGGCGGCCGTGGACCGTACGGCCGGGCGGGCGTACGTGGTGGCGAACCGAGCGGTCTCCGATGTCCGCTCGCAGCTGGTGTCGGAGGACGGCGCGCCGCGGATGGAGCGGATCGTGCCGGTGGCGCTGGTCGCGGTGGGTCTCGTGGGGCTGATCGCGATGAGCGCGCGCAAGCGTCGCTCGTAGTACCGGGGGCGTTACCTGCCGGGCCGGGGCACGGCTTGTGCCCGGGTGCAGGTACGGTCTTGGCGTGAGCCCGAACAACACTCAGGACAGCCACGACAAGCTGCCGATCCGGATGCTGCACGACAGGGTGCTCGTCCGTACCGATATCGCCGAGGGCGAGCGGCGCTCGACCGGCGGCATCGTCATTCCGGCGACGGCCGCGGTAGGCCGCCGGCTGGCGTGGGCCGAGGTCGTCGCGGTGGGGCAGAACGTCCGCACCGTCGAGCCGGGGGACCGGGTGCTGTACGACCCGGAGGACCGTGCCGAGGTGGAGGTGCGCGGCGTCGCGTACGTGCTGATGCGGGAGCGCGATCTGCACGCGGTGGCGGCGGAGCGCCTGGAGGGCGCCGAGGACTCCACCGGGCTGTATCTCTGACGGCCCGGGCGGTACCTCCGAGCCGGCCCCTTACTCGTCCGGCAAGGCCCTGACCTGCGCGAACCCATATTTCTGCGGGCGGTGACCGGCGTCACCGCCCGTTTCGCCATGGCTTGCTATGGTCGAAGACATCCCGACGAGACGCGCCGTACCGGGTCATGACAAGACGACGCACCCCTGTAGATGCGCGCACGTGTGTGCGCTGGTCATGGAGGTGCCGTCATGGCATGGATACTGCTGCTCGTCGCCGGTCTGCTGGAGGTCGGCTGGTCGATCGGGATGAAGTTCACCGAGGGGTTCACCCGGCTGTGGCCCAGCCTGTTCACGGGCGCGGGCATCATCGCGAGCATGGCCCTGCTGTCGTACGCGGCGAAGACGCTGCCGATCGGTACGGCGTACGGCGTGTGGGTGGGCATTGGTGCCGCCGGCGCGGCGGTGGTGGGCATGGTGGTGCTGGGTGAGCCGGCGACCGCGGCCCGGATCTTCTTCATCTGTCTGCTGCTGGTGGCCGTCGTGGGCCTGAAGGCGACCTCCGGGCACTGAGCCCGTGGCGAGAGCGGAATAACGGACCCCGGTGGCCGCGTGGCCACCGGGGTCCGGTGTGTCCTACTGCTGTCCCGGCGGTGTTCCCGGTGCTCCGCCCGGACCGCCTCCCGGTTCCACCGTCGGGAAGTCCTCGGTGGGTGCCGTGGAGGGCGGCGGCTCGGACGGGAAGGTGGGCTCCGGCGGTTCGACGGTGGTGGGCGGCGCGCTGGTCGGCGGGAGCGTGGCCGTGGGCGGGGTCTGTGCCGGGGTGCTGGGCGCCCCGGTGTCGCCGCCCGGGGTGGTGGGCGGTGCGGTGGCCGTGGGCGCCGGTTCGGTGGCGCCGCTCTCCAGCTCCAGGTCGAAGTCCTCGACGGGCTTGCCCTCCAGCGCGGCCGCGGTGTAGTCGGCCCAGATCTCGGCGGGGAAGCCGCCGCCGTTGACGCGGGCCAGGCCGCCCGCGCCGTACAGCGGTTCCTGTGCCGCGGTCTTGGGGTTCTGGCCGAGTACGGCGATGACGGTGGCCAGGTCGGGGGTGTACCCGGCGAACCAGGCGGCCTTGTCCTCCTCGGCGGTGCCGGTCTTGCCGGCGGCGGGGCGGCCGGCGGCGCGCGCGGCCGCGCCGGTGCCGCCGGGGCTCTCGACGACGCTGCGCAGGATGGAGGTGGTGGTGTCGGCGGCCTCGCGGGGCATCGCGGTCTGCTGGGGCCGGTCGGGCAGGGTGAGGTTCTCGCCGTTCTTGGTGATCTTCTGGACGAAGGTGTACGGGACGCGCTTGCCGTGGTTGGCGAGGGTGGCGTACGCGCCGGTCATCTGGAGCACGCTGGGCGTGGCGGTGCCGAGCGAGATCGCGCCCTGGGACTCGGCGAGGCCGGGGGTCTGCGCGGGGATGCCGAGGTCGACGGCGGTGTCCCGGACCTTGTCGGGGCCGACGTCGATGCCCATCTGGGCGTAGACGGCGTTGACGGACTTGTCGGTGGCCTCGCTGACGGTGATCTGGCCGTAGCTCTTGTCGTCCTCGTTGGCGGGGGCGAAGCCGGTGGGCTGTCCGTCGCTGATGGTCATCCGCTTGTTGGTGCCGTCGTAGACGGTCTGCGGGGTGATCGTCTGGCCGTCCTGGGTGGTCGCGTGGTTGGCGACGGCGGAGGCGAAGACGAAGGGCTTGAAGGTGGAGCCGACCTGGTAGTCGGCGCGGGTGGCGCCGTTGACGAACTGCTGGGCGTAGTCGATGCCGCCGTACATGGCGACGACCTTGCCGGTGGCGGGGTCGATGGAGGCGCCGCCGGCCCGGACGTTCTTGTCGGCGTCGCGGTTCTTCTTGTCGAGCCGGTCCATCAGGCGGTCGTCGACGGCCTTTTCGAGGGCGAGCTGCTTCTTCTTGTCGATGGTGGTGGTGATGCGGTAGCCGCCGCCGGCCAGGTCGTCCTTGTCGAGGATGTCGTTCTCGGTGAGGTAGTCCTTGATGGCGTTGACGAAGTAGCCGCGGCGGCCGGCGAGGCCGGAGGGGGTCTTGGCCACGCCGGGCGGGTCGAACTTTATGGCGGCGCGCTGGGAGCCGGTGAGCCAGCCCTTCTTGACCATGCCGTCCATGACGTAGTTCCAGCGAGCCTCGGCGCGCTGCCGGTTCTCGGGGTGGACGACGATGTCGTACTGGCTGGGGGCGTTGAGGAGGGTGGCGAGGTAGGCGCCCTGAGCGACGTTCAGGTCCTTGACGTCCTTGTTGTAGTACGCCTGGGCCGCGGCCTGGATGCCGTAGGCGTTGCGGCCGTAGTAGCTGGTGTTGAGGTAGCCCTCCAGGATCTCGTCCTTGCTCGCCTCGCGGTCCAGCTTGATGGCGATGAAGAATTCCTTGGCCTTGCGGGTGACGGTCTGTTCCTGGCCGAGGTAGTAGTTCTTGACGTACTGCTGGGTGATGGTGGAGCCGGACTGCTTGCCCTTGCCGATGACGGTGTTCCAGGCGGCGCGGATCATGGCGACGGGGTTGACCGCGGACTCGTTGTAGAAGTTGCGGTCCTCGGCGGCGAGGACGGCGTGCTGGACCTTCTTGGGGACCTGGCTGAGCTTGACGTTCTCGCGGTTCACTTCGCCGTCGCGGGCGAGCTGGGAGCCGTCGGTGAAGAGGAAGACGTTGCTCTGGGCCTTGGCGGCCTGGTTGGCGGGCGGGATGCCGACGAGGAGGTAGCCGGCGAGGAAGCCGCCGACGATGATCAGCAGGATCACCAGGATGCCGCCGAGGGTCATGCGCCAGGTGGGCACGGCGCGGCGCCAGCCGGTGCGCCGTGGGCGGCTCTTCTCGTCGGGTGGCGCGGTGCCCGGTTCGTCCTCCGGGGAACCGTTACTTCCCTGGCCGTCCTGCTGCGGATCGTCGTTCATGTCAGTACTGACTCCTCGGCCGCCGCCGATGGTTGTGCTGCGGCGGGATCGGTGCCGTAGCGGGCGATGAGCGCCCCACGTCAAATAAGGGCTTTATATTGCAAAAAGAAGCTGTCGCCCGATAAAGAAACTGTCGCCCGATAAGAAACTCTCGCATCATGCGTTCCAGGCCCAGAGGGTGGCACGCACATGTGACCGGTCTGTGACCGGCTGAATGGGTCCCCTGCCTCACCGGCACGGGTGATAAACGCGTGGTGCGTCCCCGCCGACGGGGCTAGCCTCGGGTGTTTTGGCACCGGTTGGCGGGGGGCGGGGCAGTGGGCGGAGCCGTGGCACTGTACGCGGCCGTCGCGCGGGGCGGTTTCCGGCGGTACGCCACGTACCGCACCGCCACGGCGGCCGGCGTCTTCACCAACACCGTCTTCGGCTGCCTCATCGCCTACACCTACCAGGCGCTCTGGCACGAGCGGCCGCACCTGGGCGGGTACGACCAGGCGCAGGCGCTGACCTTCGTGTGGGTCGGCCAGGCGCTGCTGGCGACCGTCGCCCTGACCATGGGCGGCGGCTTCCACGAGGAGCTGCAGGAGCGCATCCGCAGCGGCGACATCGCGGTGGACCTCTACCGCCCGGCCGATCTGCAACTGTGGTGGCTCGCCGCCGACCTGGGCCGGGCCGGCTTCCAGCTGCTGGGCCGCGGGGCGCTGCCCATGGTGGCCGGCGCGCTGCTCTTCGACCTCGCGCTGCCCGCCTCCCCGCTCCTGTGGACCGCGTTCCTGGCGTCGGTGGCGCTCGCGGTGACCGTCAGCTTCGCGCTGCGCTACCTCGTCGCGCTGTCCGGGTTCTGGCTGCTGGACAGCGCGGGGGTGGCCGTGATCAGCGGGCTGGCCGCGCTGTTCTTTTCCGGCACGCTGCTGCCGCTGCGGGTCTTCCCCGGCACGTTCGGCGAGGTCGTACGGATGCTGCCGTGGTCCTCGGCCCATCAGGTGCCGGCCGATGTGCTGCTGGGGCGGTACGCGGGCCCAGGACTGCTGGGGGCGCTGGTGTTCCAGGCGGGCTGGGCTGCGGTGCTGCTGGCGGCGGGCCGGCTGCTGCAGGCCGCGGCCACCCGGAAGGTGGTGGTGCAGGGTGGCTGAGTCCTTCGGGCGGGCCGCGTCGGTGCGGCACGGCGTACGGGCGTACCTGCTGATCGTAGCGATGTGGGTCCGGTCCACACTCACCTACCGGGCGTCGTTTGTGATCATGGCCGTCGGCAATGCCGCGAGCAGCGGCCTGGAGTTCGTGGCGATCCTTCTGATGTTCTCGCACATCGACGAACTCGGCGGCTTCGGGCTGCCCGAAGTGGCCCTGCTCTACGGTGCGTCGGCCACCGCGCTGGGCCTGGCGGACCTGCTGCTGGGCAATGTGGAGCGGCTCGGCAGCCGGGTGCGCGACGGCACGCTGGACGTCCTGCTGGTGCGCCCGGCGCCCGTGTACATACAGGTGGCCGCCGACCGCTTCGCGCTGCGCCGCATCGGGCGGCCGCTGCAGGCCCTGGCGGTACTGGGCTGGGCGCTGACCCGTGTTCAGGTGGACTGGACGCCGGACCGGGTGGTGCTGGTCGTGGTGATGCTGCTGAGCGGCGCGGCCATCTTCGGCGCGATCTTCACCCTGGGCGCCGCTTTCCAGTTCGTCGCCCAGGACGCCGCCCAGGTGCAGAACTCCTTCACATATGGCGGAAACGCGATGCTGCAGTACCCGCCCACCGTCTTCTCCAGGGAGCTGGTCCGGGGCGCCACCTTCGTGATCCCGCTGGCCTTCGTGAACTGGCTGCCGGCGCTGCGCCTCCTCGGCCACGACGATCCGCTGGGGCTGCCGGGCTGGGTGGACTTCCTGGGACCCGTGGTGGCCGCGGTGATGTGCGGGGGCGCGGCGCTGGCGTGGCGGGCGGGGCTGCGCGGTTACCGGAGCACGGGGAGCTGACCATGACGGACGGTACGGAGCCGGATTTCATCGAGCTGGCGGAGGTGGCGAAGGTCTTCCAGGTGCGGCGCAGGGCGGGCCGGCTGCGGCGCACCAGGCACGAGGTGCGGGCCGTGGACGGCATCTCCTTCACCGTCGGGCGCGGCGAGATGGTGGGCTACATCGGGCCGAACGGCGCGGGAAAGTCCACCACCATCAAGATGCTGACGGGCATTCTGGTGCCCAGCGCGGGCCGCATCCGGGTGGCCGGAATCGATCCCTCGCGCGAACGCACCCGGCTGGCCCGCCGGATGGGCGTGGTCTTCGGGCAGCGCACGACCCTGTGGTGGGACCTGCCGCTCAAGGACTCCTACGAGCTGGTGCGGCGGATGTACCGGGTGCCCTACGACACGTACCGCAAGAACCTCGACCGGTGCGTGGAACTGCTGGATCTCGGGCCGCTGCTGGCGGCGCCGGTGCGGCAGCTCTCGCTGGGGCAGCGGATGCGCGGGGACATCGCGGCGGCGCTGCTGCACGACCCGGAGGTGCTGTACCTGGACGAGCCGACGATCGGCCTCGATGTGATCAGCAAGGCGCGGGTGCGGGACTTCCTGCGCGAGGTGAACGCCTCGCTGGGCACGACCGTTCTGCTCACCACCCACGACCTCACCGACATCGAGCAGCTGTGCCGCCGGGTGATGGTGATCGACCACGGGCGGCTGGTGTACGACGGCGGGCTCGCGGGGCTGCACGAGGCGGGGGAGAGCGAGCGGACGCTGGTGGTGGATCTGGCGCGGGAGATGGCGCCGATCGAGGGCGTGCCGGGCGCGCGGACGGTGAAGGTGGACGGGCCGCGGCAGTGGCTGGCGTTCCCGGCGTCGCAGAGCGCGGCGCCGGTGGTGGCGGCGGTCGCGGAGCGCTGGCCGCTGGTGGATCTGTCGGTACGGGAGCCGGACATCGAGGACGTGATCGCGCGGATGTACACCGGACGCGCCGAATGAGGACCGGACGGGCGGTTCGCTGCTTACGCTGTCCGTATGAATGACGAACTCCCCGAACTGCGGGCCTCGGACGCCGACCGGGACCGGGTCGCCGAGGTCCTGCGGGACGCGCTGGCGGAGGGCCGGCTGGGGATGGAGGAATTCGACGAGCGGCTGGAGGCGGCGTACGCGGCGCGTACGTACGGCGAGTTGGTGCCGCTGACGGCGGACCTGCCGGCGGCCGGCGGCCGTGCCGAGCCGGTGCTCCCCGTGGCCGGGCGCGGGGACGGGACGTCCTGGCCGGAGCGGATCGTGGGCAGCGAGGGCAGCTCCTCGGCCGGGATCGCGGTCATGAGCGGGTTCCAGCGGACCGGCCGGTGGACCATCGGGCGGCGCTTCACCGCGGTCGCGTTCTGGGGCGGCGGCGAGATCGATCTGCGGGAGGCGCGGTTCGCGGACCGCGAGGTGGTCGTCAACTGCATCGCGATCATGGGCGGGGTGCACATCGTCGTACCGCCGGGCGTCGAGGTCGACGTGCGCGGCATCGGCATCATGGGCGGCTTCGACCACAGCCTGACGGGCGAGCCGGGGGAGCCCGGGGCGCCCCGGGTGATCGTGACGGGCCTGGCGTTCTGGGGCGGCGTCGGCGTCGAGCGGAAGCTCACCAAGGCGGAGAAGCAGCGGCTGAAGGCCGAGCGCCGCGAGCGCAGGGCCGTGGAGAAGGACGAAAAGCGGCGGCGCAAGGAGCTGGGCTAGCGTCCCGCGCCGCCGTTGTCACAGCTTTACAGCGCCGCCGGCGCCGTCCCCTTGAGGTGCTTGAGGTTCACCGAGCGGGCCATCGCCTTGTAGCCCTCGTCGCTGGGGTGCAGGTGGTCACCGGAGTCGTACTCGGGCAGCAGCCGGTTCGGCTGGGCGGGGTCGCGCAGCGCCTTGTCGAAGTCGACCACGTTGTCGTACACGTTTCCGGCCCGGATCTGGGCGTTGACGGCCTGCCGGACCTGGTCCATCCGGGCCGAGTAGCCGCGGTGGCCGTAGAACGGGGTGAGCGTGCCGCCGGTGACCCGCAGGCCGCGTGCGTGTGCCTGCTTGACGACCTTGCGCATGCCCGCGACCAGCTTCTCGGGGTCCCACTGGCGGGGGGTCTTGAACATGTCGTTCAGCCCGATCTCGACGATGACGGCCTGCACGCCGGAGCGGGAGAGCGCGTCGCGGTCCAGCCGGGTGAGCACGCTGGGGCCGTTGTTGGGGGAGTAGCGGCTGCCGTCGATCAGCAGGCGGTTGCCGCTGATGCCCTGGTTGAGGACGCCCAGGCGGGGCGCGCCGGGCTCCTCGCGCAGCCGCTCGGCCAGGAAGTCGGTCCAGCGGTGGTTGGCACCCATGGTGGAGGTGATGCCGTCGGTGATCGAGTCGCCGATCACGACGACCGAGCCCTTGGCCTCGCGGCTGTACACGTCCACGCCGGTGAGGTAGCGCCAGTACGGGCTCTGCTCGGTGTACGCCGTGCCCGCGTCGTCCGCTGCCCGGTCGCCGCGCGCCAGGTAGGAGGTCTGGCGGGCGTACGGGTGGTAGGTGACGGGCCCGGAGGGGGCCGGGGAGTACGTGGTGACCAGCAGATCCGCATCGTGCGGCACGTCCAGCCGCACGGGGTCGCTCGTTATCGCGCCGCCGGCCGGGATGACGACGGAGGTGCGCTCGCCGAAGGTGAGGCGGCGCATCGTGCCGGCCGCCGCGGTGGGGTTGTTCGGGGCCGCGGCCAGCGCGATGGTGGCGTGGGTGATGGCCAGCGGACGGGTGCCGTAGAGGTTGGAGAGCTGGATACGGGCGCTGGAGCCGCCGACGCTGGTGTGGATCACGTTCCGTATCGACATGCCCGCGTATCCGTCCAGGGTGCCCGGCTCGGCGGCCGCAGCGGAGGCGGACCAGGTGCCGACCCACTGGCCGGAGACGGCGGGGGCCGCGGAGTTCGGATTGTGCGGATCGCTGCCGGTGCCGCCGCCGTTGCCGCCGACCCCGACGAAGATCGCGGTCGAGACGAGGACCACCACTGCCGCCAGGCCGGCGAGCAGGGCGTAACCCACACTTTTGTTCATGCGGGGGCGTTCTCCTGGAGAAGGCGGAGCCACTGGCTCCGGATGGGCAAGGGCAGCGTCTGATCAGCGGCGCCGTCGCAGTCCGATCGATCCGTCATGATCCCATGTCGGCCCGTGCGGATGCCCGGCGGCTCCCTCCCGCCGGGCAGGCTGAGAGGCGGTGCGCTCGACCTGTGGGACGACGGGAACTCGTGGTTCGTTCCAGGAGGGGGACCGGGACTAGGTCACAGTTGGACATACACGGGGACGGGGCGAACGGATGGAGCGGATGGAACGGACGAAGACGGACGTGGCCGCCGGTGCGGAGGGGACTCCCGCGGCCGGCCACGCCGCCGGCCCTGTGGCCGGTTTCACATTCAACGAGGCCGACGAGGAGAAGCGGCGCGGGGTGCGCCGCATGAAGACCCTCGCCACCTGTCTGCTGCTGGCCGTCGCCGTGGTGTACGCGCTGGCGAAGTGGGCGGGCGCGGCCGGGGCCGGCGGCTGGACGGGCTATGTGGCGGCGGCCGCCGAGGCGGGCATGGTCGGCGCGCTCGCCGACTGGTTCGCGGTGACCGCGCTGTTCCGGCGGCCGCTCGGGCTGCCCATCCCGCACACCGCGATCATCCCGACGAAGAAGGACCAGCTCGGGCAGTCGCTCGGCGACTTCGTCGGGGAGAACTTCCTCTCCGGCGAGGTCGTACGGCAGCGGCTGTGCAAGGTCGGCATCGGCCGCCGGCTCGGCCGCTGGCTCGCCGAGCCGGAGCACGCGGACCGGGTCACCGCCGAGCTGTCGACGGCGCTGCGCGGCGCGCTGACCGTGCTGCGCGACTCCGACGTGCAGGCGGTGGTCGGCGAGGCGATCACCCGCCGCGCCGACGCGCAGGAGATCGCCCCCGGGCTCGGCACGATGCTGGAGAAGGTCGTCGCGGACGGCGGCCACACCCGGATGGTCGACCTGGTGTGCGCGCGGGCGCACGACTGGCTCGTCACGCACTCCGCCCCCGTCATGGCGGCGGTGGCCGGCGGCGCGCCCGGCTGGACCCCGCGCTTCGTGGACCGCAAGGTCGGCGACCGGGTCTACAAGGAGCTGCTGCGCTTCGTGACGGAGATGCGGGACATGCCGGACCACCCCGCGCGCGGCGCGCTGGACCGCTTCCTGACCGACTTCGCGGGCGACCTCCAGACCGATACGGACACCCGGGCGCGGGTGGAGCGGCTGAAGTCGGAGGTGCTGGGCCGCGGCGAGGTGCAGGACCTGATCGCGTCGGCGTGGGGTTCGGTGCGCGCGATGATGGTCGCGGCCGCCGAGGACGAGCGGAGCGAGCTGCGGCTGCGGGTGCGCGGCGCGCTGCTGTCGCTGGGCAAGCGGCTGGCCGCGGACGGCCGGCTGCAGGGCAAGGTCGACGGCTGGCTGGAGGGCGCGGCGGTGTACGTCGTCACGACGTACCGCGCCGAGATCACGTCGCTGATCACGGACACGGTCGCGGGCTGGGACGCCGAGCACACCTCGAAGAAGATCGAGGCGCACATCGGCCGGGACCTGCAGTTCATCCGGATCAACGGCACGGTCGTGGGCGCGCTGGCGGGCCTGTGCATCTACGCGGTGTCCCGCGCGTTGGGCGGCTGACGCGGGCACAGGCCGGCTGACGTGGCGTCAGCACTCTGGTGATTGCCGCTTCCAGGCCCTACCGTGCCCGCGTGCGGCAGCGGATACCGGTGGTGGTGCGACTGGTGTGGACGGCGGCGGAGCTGGCGGTGACCCTCGGCGCCGTCCTGGTCCTGCTCGTCGTCCATCAGCTGTGGTGGACCAACCAGGAGGCGCAGGCGGACGCGCGGCAGCGGGTGTCCCGGCTGGAGCGGGAGTGGCGAGCGCCCGCGCCGCGGCCCGCTCCCTCCGAGGCCCCGAGCGCCACGCCCGAACCCGGGCCGGCGGAGGAAGCGCCCCGCTCCGCCCCGGACCCGGCGTACGCCGTCCTCCGCATCCCCCGCCTCGGCGTCACCGCGCCGGTCGCGGAGGGGGTCGGCAAGGCGGGCGTGCTCGACAAGGGGTACGTGGGCCACTACCCGCGGACGGCGCAGCCCGGCCGCGCGGGGAACTTCGCGCTGGCCGGTCACCGCAACACCCACGGTGAGCCGTTCCGCCGCCTCGACCGGCTGCGGCCCGGCGACACCGTACGCATCGACACCGCCGAGGCCCGCTACACCTATCTCGTCGAGCGGACGCTGCCGCAGACCACGCCCGGCGACGGGACGGTGCTGGCGAGGATCCCGTACAGCTCCGTCCATCCCGGCCACCGCTTCACCGAGCCCGGGTACTACCTCACCCTGACGACCTGCACACCGGAGTACACCTCGACGTACCGGCTGGTGGTGTGGGGGCGGCTGGCGAAGGCCGAGCCGCGTTAGTACGCGCTGGGTGCCGCTTCCGCCGACTTGGTGATCTTCTCGCCGTCCGGGCCGACCGCGAACCAGGTGCCCTTGACCCCCTGCCCGTTGACGTCTCCGGGCGCCTTGTCCCCCTTGAACAGGTACATGGGCCAGCAGTCCACGGCCAGCTGCTCGGTGCCGTCGGGGCGCTTGACGGTGGTGATCAGCTTGGCCGGGACCCCCTCGATCTTGCTCTTGTCGGCCGGTTTCGCGGGTTTCCAGGTGTCCAGGCAGGCGCCGGTGCAGGCGAACTTCATCGGCCAGGGGCTGTCCTTGGTGAAGCGGTAGAGCGTGCGCCCCTCGCCGTCCACGAGGAGCTTGCCGAGGCGGGGGTTGTCGGCGACCGAGACGTCCGCCTCGGGGGCGGCGGGGGGCTTCTCCGGGGCCGCCTCGCCGGCCTTGCCGCCGTCCGCGGCGAGCGCGAACCAGGTGCCGCCCACGCCCTGGCCCTTGGTGTCGCCGGGCGCGGTGTCCTTGGCGTACCGGTACACCGGCCAGCCGCCGAGGGTGAGCTGCTTGCCGCCGTCGGCGCGGGTGACCGAGCCGAGATCGGCCGCGTTGATGCCGGTGGCGGCCTTGGCGTCGGCCGCGGGGACCGGCGGCCAGGTCGAGGCGCAGTCGCCCGCGCAGTTGGACTTCGGCGGCTTGGCCGTGTCCTTGTCGAAGCGGTACAGGGTCAGGCCCTTGCCGTCGGTGACGACCTTGCCCAGCCCGGGCGCCTCCTTGACGGCGAGGGTCTTGGCGGCCGCGCCCAGCCCGCCGGCCGCGGCGCCGCCGCCCGCGTCCTCGCCGTACTCACCGGCCTTGTCGGAGCCCGGCCCGTAGCCGGAGCCGTTGTCGGAGGTGCCCTGGCCGGCGGGCTGGACCCGGTCGTCGGCGGCGGACGACGCGTAGTCCTTGCCGCCGCAGGCGGTGGTCAGGGCGAGCACGGTGAGCGCGGTGAGCGCGATGCCCGCTTGGCGGCGGTTGACCGAGGCGGCTCGGGTGTTCATGGGATCTCCTTCGGTGGGGGCGGCGGAGGTGCCGTCGGGACGGGGATACGGACCGGGATACGGGAGGCGGGTCGGCCGCCGTTCAACGCCTGCGGAAGTTGTCACTTCACGTCAAAAGGGGTTGTACGGCGGGCAGTTCGGGGTTCGGGACGGATCGGCGTACGTCCGTTCGGGATCAGCCGGGGGCGGGCCGGACGCGCAGGGCCAGCGCCGGGCAGCGGCGGACGGCGAGCCGGGCGCGGCGGCGCATCCGGGCGGGCAGCGCCATGGCCGCCTGCTGCGGATAGCCGTCCGGGCCGAGCCGGACGACGCCGGGCGCGAGGTCGGCGCAGAGGCCGTGGCCCCGGCAGAGCGTCCAGTCCACGACCAGCTGTTCGGCGGGCTCGGCCGCGGGGCCCTCGTCGGCGGGCGGTGCGGCGCTTCCGGGCAGCGGCAGGGCGCCCAGGACCGGGCGCCCGCAGCCGCCGCCGTACGCGTGCGCCGCGACCTCCTCGGGGAACGCGGCCAGCGCGGAGGCGACGAACCGGGCCGTGCCGTCGGGATGGCCGCACGCG